>CAMQYB010000034.1 GCA_947039055.1 uncultured Deferribacteraceae bacterium | reverse complement strand
TTGTCTACAACATAATCGCCTACAAGCGAATCAAGTGATGCAAGATCAATTCCTGTTGCAGGAGGAGGAGTTTTTTCACCACCGCCAGTTTCTGTGTCGCTACAAGATATCATAAATACTGATACCGATAATAAAGCTAATAAATAAAATAATTTTTTCATTCCTAAAATCTCCTAAATTTTTGTATACCGATCAATTCAATACGATGTAAGGTGAATATATTCCAACTTAAAAATATCAATGATAAGTATTATCATATTAAGATGAGTATAATAACATCTTCTCGCCCACAGCCGAAAGTATAATAGCATAAATGAGTGATATTTTCAACGATAGATATAAATGATAATATATAAACAGCAAAAAGTCATTGATATATTTCTGGTATATTGTTTTTGATATAGTTAGAAATTTGATAAGTTATGATTGATTTTATTTAAGTTATGATTGATTTTTATTATTGATGAAACGTACAAAATATTCTCATCAACAATAATTAAAAAGTGAATGTGCCCATGAGGATTCGAACCTCAGACCTACGCCTTAGAAGGGCGTTGCTCTATCCAGCTGAGCTATAGGCACTCATTCAGATAAATTTATTACCAAGTATAGATAGTGAATTTATTGAAATTTGTCAAGACAATTATTACAAACTTACATATTTGTTTTACAAGGGTAAAGCATATTATAAATATTTTGCTTGCAAAATAGATATATTTAACTATAACAGTAGGGAATGATAATTAACAATAACCCATTATATATAGGGACAGCAGGATATAATTATGATGATTGGAAGGGAACAGCATTTGCTCCTGAAGATACAATAAATTATGATCTGCTTACTTATTATAACAAAACAAAATTAAATTTTCTTGAATTAACGTACACTTTTTACAAGTTTCCTATAGCTGAAAAGATGCTAGGAATTTCTGAAAGGTTGAGAGATGATATAACTTTATCTGTAAGATTAACAAAATCATTAATGCGTAAAACGTTAGTTGATGAAGAGGTAGAAACTTTTAGAGAAGGAATTCAGCCGTTGATAGATAACGGAAGGTTATCGGCATTGATAGCTGATTTTCATCCACAATTTTCTGCAAGTAGAGAGAATTTTAATATTCTATGTAACCTTAAAAATGCGTTTCCTGAAGTTCCTATGTTTTTTGAACTGTTTAATAGTACTTGGCATAAAGAGAGATTTTATGATGAGTTTAGAGAGTCAAATATAGGAATAGTCGGAATTGATGCACCAAACATTCAAGGTATGGCACCGTTCTATCCTATCTGTTCAAACAACTATTTATATCTTCGTTTATACGGAAAAAATAAAACGTGGTTGAGCATCAATAATAAAATATTAGATTACAGTTATTCAGATATTGAGCTTAAAAGATTTGCAAAAGAAATTAATGATAAATCTTTATTCGCAAAAAAAACATTTGTATCGTTCTGTAATGTAACTAATGCATACGCTCCAGAAAATGCGTTAAGACTTATTGATCTGATCTAACAATTCGCATAAAATGAGTAATTTTTGAGTTTATAAGGAGATTAGTTTATATGAATATTTACTCTAATTTAAGCACAATAGAAAAAGTGACTTTCACATTAATGCTTTTAGGAGCATTCTCAATAAATATGTCTATAACGATTGGTGAGTGGTCAGAAATCTTATTGATCATCATTATGATTAGTTTTCTTTATCGTTCTAAAATAAATATTTTTAAAGATTGTGCGTATGTTATTCCATTTGCAATATATTGGTTTATAACTATATTAAGTGTATTTTTTGGATCGGATCAAGCTCATATAGGTGCAAAAAGTTTCCTTCAACCATGGGGACTGCTATATATTTTTGTATTGTATTACCTTGTCAAGAATGAGTATATCAAATATATATTTACAGCACTTATTTTAGGCGCTGTAATTTTGGCTATTTCGGCTATATTGGATGTTGAGTTTTACGGTAATGAAAGGGGTGGTGGTCTTCTTTCAATGTATATGACAACAGGCAATATTTTAGCGATGGCAGCCACATTAATCACTTGTCTACTTCTTTCAAGTCAGATGGATAAAAAAAGAGAACTACTTCTTTTAAGTATTGCATTAATTGTAATTGTAGCAGGAGTTTTCTATACAGGTACAAGAGGCGCATTACTATCATTTAGTGTTTCTGCTATCATAGCTATAGTGGTTAGATTTAAAACTAAAGGTGTTGTTATAGCATTATTTTTAATTATGGCGATTGTAGCTGTTGTTTTTTCAACTAGTATCGGCGATAGATTTACAGATATTTTTTCAGGTTTTTCAGATCCGACAACATCACATGGTTGGAGAATAGTTTTATGGACAAACTCATTTACACTTTTATCAGAGTATCCGATATTTGGTGTAGGTCCTGAGGGTTACGAAGAGTTAATAAGAGAGTTAGTTGTATCAATAGGATCGCTTCCAACAGGTCATGCTCATAACTCTTTTATTCAACAGTTGACTATGTATGGTGTGTTAGGATTTCTTGCATTGATGTATTTTTACGGAAAGATATTATTAAAATTAGCAAAAAACATATTAACGAACAGATATGCGTTTATAGGTTTTTTTGTTACGATGACATATTTTTTAGAGGGTTTAACCGAAGACAATTTTGGAGATAGTGAAGTTGCTATATTCCATACTATAATACTTGGGATAGCACTTATCGCTACAGAGAGAAAATATAATGGAAATTCAATAGACAGAAATATTATCTAACTACTGTTACATAATATTTACGGTTGAGTTATTTAATTTACAGAAGTTGAGCTAACTTATTATATAGTTGATAACTGTATATTTGGTTGATGGTGCGTATTTAATTTATAGAAGTTGATGAATGCATTAATTATTATATAATCAACTATTTAATTAATATAGTATGTTTAATTTACAGTTAGTTGTTGTTGATTATTTAGAGTAAGTTATCAATTATTTTATTCATTATGAGCTTAAGTAGATAAAATTTTCAAATCATTTCATAATCTTTTCACAATCATTTTTCAATCATATCATAGTTATTCAATAATCATTTCATAAATAGTTTCATAAAAAAAACTTTTTCCTAAAGTAATTTACAATAATCGACGAAAACTTTTCTATAAGGATATTCATATTTTCACATTCAAAAGGTGTGAACTTGAAGAATCTCTGTTGAATTAATCAAGGAGGATTAGTTAGAGATGATAAATTATGTTAATACCACGTCGCTATCAGCGGTCAACGATCTTTCAAGATATCAATCAGGTATCGCTAAATCAATTCAAAAAATTTCATCAGGATTGCGTATAAACAGCGCTTCAGATGACCCAACAGCATTTACAATGTCTGAGAGAATGCGTAGCGATATAATGGGATATAAGCAAGCATCGCTTAATACACAAACTGGTACGAGTTATCTTCAAACAGCTGAGGGTGCTTTAACAGAAGTGACTAATATTATGGGACGTATGAGAGAGCTAGCTGTTCAGGGTTCTAATGGAACATATAGCAACTCAGATAGAGAAGTTATGCAAATTGAGATTGATGAGCTTAAATCTGAAATTGATAGAATATCGGATACGACAGAATTTAATTCTGTAAAGCTATTATCAGGTAAAGCAACAGGCGACTTGATGTCTAGTAGCTCCAATATTGGTGGATCAATCACAGGTGCCGTAGGTGATGCTAACTATGATGTATCATTAAATGTTAAACCTGGGTTAAATCAAGTACAAAAATCAAATCTTATGGTAATCGGTGAGGGTTCATTAGGTGCTGAGATTAAAGGTGCGTTTGTTAATCCAACAAATGTAATAACAGTATCAGATCCTAAAAACATTCCTATATCAGGCACAGGTAGTTACACATTAAATGTTACTAATCCTACTGTTCCAGTTCCTCCGGGTGGAGTTATTCCAGACAGTTCAACTATTGCGGGTAAATATTCACAAGACGGATCAAATTTTGAGACAGGCGCTACTATTAGCAGTATCTCTACAACAGAGAGTGGTTATTTTATGGTAGAGTTTTTAGAAGATGATTCAACAGCTGGAGATATCGGCACTAAATATAGAGTTAAGTTTGTATCATCGATAACAGGTGAAGATGGAGAGTGGAAAGATTTTTCATCAGCAGCAGCAGGTTCACTTTCAGGCTCATACACATCAAGAGGTATAACGGTTGATTTTGCAATTCCTATAACAACAACACCTGCAACGAGTGCTGCTGTGAAGCAGGGTGATAAGTTTATGTATGCAGTATCAGATATGAAAGGTTTAGCTGGTACTGAAGATTTAGGTGCAGTAGGTGGTGGAATTATACAAGTAGGCAATGGTGATATAACGTCTCCTTCGATAGTTTTCACAGCAACCAATTCATTAACACCGCAAGACAATAATGATGGTAAGTTAGATGTTAATAATGTGACAGTACACATGGCAGCGATAGATAAAGACGGTTCTTTTCAATTAGGCGAAATGACTGTAGGATTTCAGGAGAACACTCCAACAGCAGGTACAACAGGTGTAACTCTAATGGGTGCAGTTGAGATTGCTGTTAAAGGACCTGGAGATATTGCAACTGCTACGACGAAGTTATCAGAGTTAAAGAATTTCATAAGAGAAGATGGTATAAATATTTTAAGTAGTCCACAAGAGATACAGATAAGTTCAAATGGTAAAAAGCATACTATATATTTAGATCCATCAGATACGATTGAAACATTTAACAGCAAAATTCAACAAGCTTTAATGAATGATTTAGAGATGGATTCTGGTAATGCAGTAGTGAATAAGAATGTTGTTAAGTATAACAATACAGCTAGTGGCGATACCGATTATTTTTCAGTTCCAGGAACGATAGTTCTTCAATCTCCTATATTAGGAAAAGATGGAGATATATCATTTACAGGTAGCGAAGATATAATGAAGGCGTTAGGCTTTAATGAAATACAAACTTCAAAAGATAGTATAAATGAGTTAGAGATGATTAACAGTCATACAGGTGCAAGTGGTGGAGTTATCACTTTCACAGGCTCAAGAGTAGAGAATGCAGTAGGTGGGGTTGAATTAACAATAGATCCAAGAACAGGCGTTGACGCTAGTTTCGATAGAGTAACAGGTGAAATAACTTTTGCTAAAAGCGATAGTATTGAGAGTAGATTTATGACTTTCCATACATCAGATAAAGGCAAGAAGATGCAAATCGGTATAAATAAAGAAGATGTAATGAATCTTGCGTTACCAGAGATTACAGTTAAGGCTTTAGATTTGCAAAATATGTCTGTTCTAAGTAGTGAGAATGCACAAGAGTCAATAAGTAAGATGGATAAGGCTATTAGCAAGGTATCAATGGTTAGAACAACTGTCGGTGCACAGATCAACAGGTTAGCGAGCAGTTACGATACATTACAATCATTAAGTGAGAATTTGACAACTGCAGATGGTAATATTAGAAATCTTGATATTGCAATAGAGACATCAAATTATGCTAATTTAGAGTTAATGATGCAAGCAAGCACGGCGATATTAAGTAAGGCAAATCAGCTTCCAGAAATGGCGATGGTGTTACTACAGGGTCGTTAGGTTTATATAAGTTTACTATTAGATCGAAGATTTATTAGTAGTTGTTAGGTTATATATAAGAATAGACACATTCTTATCGGTTATTATATACATGGAGGTATAGATATGGCTTTAGTAAGTCCAAAGGTTGAAAGACAAGTAATTGAGAAATCTCAATTAACGAAATTGTACGAGGTAATGAAAGCTACTATGGATTCGAAATTTTACGGATCAGTAGAGATTAAGTTTGAAGCGGGAAAAGTTACGATAATTCGTAAAACCGAGTCGCTTAAGATTTAGTTAATTCATCTAAATTTATTAGTTAATAGGTTCATACCTGATACAGAAAAAGAGAAGTCTAATAAAAGGCTTCTCTTTCTGTTAATTAGATTTATACTCTAACTATTTTATTAATATTTTAATTTTAAAATTATTATTGATTAAGTACGCAATAGTATTGAATACTATTGTTCAAATAGCAGTATATTGTAATTCAACTGAGTATATTAATCGCAGTATAGATCGACTATTTTTTAGCTAAAGCTGCAAGTGATTCTTTAGATATTATTACTTTATCCATATATTTAGGTTTATCTGTGTCTATAGTATTTACAGATGTAGAACTACCTGCTGTTTCACCTTTAGACATTTTAGATAAAGTTGATAAACTGTTACTGTTTTTACTATTTCCTGCAGTGTATGCTGCGTATACATTTGATATTCTTAACGCCTCGTTATCCATATTAACCTCTTCTTGCCACTGATTAAGCTGTGGGCTATATATATTATACAAGTTAATTGTATGCAATTTATATAGCTAATAGTATGCCATACTAGTTTTTTTATCAATACTTTTCTATAACTCTTCACATTTACAACTTTTTGTTATATAATGTTTGTTTTGTATCAAATAATTATATTTAAGGTGTAGCAGTGATTTCATTCGATAATTTATCTAAGTCATACGGTTCAAGATTACTTTTTGACAACATAGTTTTTAATATCAATCCAAGAGAAAGAATAGGCTTAATAGGTCGAAACGGACATGGTAAAAGTACATTATTCAAGATGATAGTGGGGGAAGAGAGTGTTGACTCAGGTACAATCTCAATACCAAAAAACTATAAAATAGGCTATCTATCTCAAAGGATAGAGTTCTCAAAGAAAACGGTAGTGGAAGAAGCTATCGGTGATGAAGATATTGATACTAGCAAATATAAAGCTGAGAAAATTTTAATCGGCTTAGGTTTCAGTATGGATGATATGTATAAAGATCCGTACTCATTTTCAGGTGGGTATCAAGTACGTTTAAACTTAGCGAAAGTATTATTAGAAGAGCCTAATTTACTACTACTTGATGAGCCATCAAACTATCTTGATTTAATATCATTAAGATGGTTAAAATCATTTTTACTTAAATGGCACGGCGAAGTTATGTTGATTACTCACGATAAACTTTTCTTAGATGACATCATAACTCACACCGTAGGAATTCATAGAAACAAGATCAGAAAAATAGCTGGTAAGACAGATAATTTTTACGAACAGATAATCTTGAGTGAAGAAATTTATGAGAAAACAAGAGTAAACGAAGAACAGAAACGTAAAGATATAGAGAAATTTATTATCAGATTTAAATCAAAAGCAAGCATGGCAAGTCGTGCACAATCAAGGGTTAAATCGCTCGCAAAAATGGATCAGAAAGATAAACTAGATAAGATAAGAGATCTTGAATTTTCTTTTAGATATAAGAGTTTTACAGGCAAACAGTTGATGAGAGTTGATAACTTATCATTTGGATATACAAGTGATGAACTGTTAATAAAAGATTTATCATTAATTGTTGGAAGCGAAGACAGGATCGGAATAATCGGTAAAAACGGTAAAGGTAAATCTACATTATTAAAATTATTAGCAGGTGTACTTAAACCAACTTCAGGAGAGGTTACCTATTATAACGGTATGGATATGGGTTACTATGAGCAGACGAATGTTTCATCATTAGATGATAGCAGAACGGTTGAAGAAGAGATTGCATCGGTATCAGGCACGATCACAAGAACAGAAGTTAGAAGTTTAGCAGCATCAATGCTTTTCACTCAAGACCAAGCTTTGAAAAAGGTTAATGTTTTATCGGGTGGAGAGAAGAGTAGAGTTATGTTAGGCAAAATTCTTGCGAAGCCGATCAATTTAATTATATTTGATGAGCCAACAAACCACCTTGATATGCAAGCAGTTGATGGACTGACAGATGCTCTTGATAGTTTTGAAGGAGCGATGATAGTTGTTACACACAATGAAATGTTGCTTAAAGCTATTGCAAATAGATTGATTGTTTTTGATGGAGATCATCCATTTTTATTTGAAGGAAATTACGATTACTTTTTAGAAAAAATTGGTTTTAAAGATGAAGTTGCCGTAACTAAAAAGAATAATCTCTCTAAAGAAGATAAGAAAGAGATGAAGAGAATTAGAGCAGAACTTATAACAAAAAAAGGTTCTGTTATGAAAAAATACGATACTGAAATGAAAGAGTTAGAAGAGAGTATTAACAATTCTGAAGAGAGATTAACATTATTAAATGCAGATATAATTTCATTATCAGAATCAGGAAACGGAGCAAAAACCGTTGATATTAGTAAAGAAGTATTATTACTCAAAGTTACTATAGAGGAGTTGTTTGCTTCACTTGAAAAATTAGATAAAGAAAAAACTCAGTTTGTAGAAGAAATCAGTGCAGAAATGTTAAAATATAAGAGCTAAATAGATATAGCTTTTTATAACAGGAGATGTTATTCTTGAGTATTATAATATTGTCTTGTTCTTATATAATATTATTAATATCTCAACGAAACTAAACATGATATATGGCTTTAAATAAAATATTGGGGTCGCCTTGTGAAATTAGATATACCAACAACAGTCAGCAATAATAATTCAAAACTTTTCAAATCAACAGCGTATGATATTAGAGCGTATGTTGGCGAACCTGGAGCATTTTTTAAGGATGGTGCAGTGCTCACTCCTGATGCTATGCGTATTGCGGGTTCATTAATGGGTATTTTAGAGTTCAAATCTGCAAGTGGAGATATCTACGCTTTAAAACCTAAAGATATCGTGGTGGTTGGATTTGATAACGGTCCAACATCAGAGAGATTAGCTGAGGCGTTTGCAGACGGATTAAATTCAGTAGGTGTAGACGTTTATATGTTAGGCGTTTCATCATCAGGTCAAGTCTATCAAAATCAAGAACAATTAAACACATCTGGACATTGTCAGATAACAAGATCACACGTTGAAGTTACAAGCAACGGTGCAAAATTTGGCGTCCACACTCAAGGTATACACACATACTTACTTGAACAGATGAACAAAGCTGTTGAGGCTGGTGTTGAACTTAGAGAGTGTGAAAAAGGTCAAACTACTGATATGTTAGTTGAGGGTAGAGTTGTATATTTCAATAAGATGATCCGTCTATATAAAGCATATTTTAGAGCAAGAGATAACAGTGCAGTTGCTGTAAATGTTTTTGGTGGAACAGGGATTGAGTATATAGATCTATTCAAAATAATTTTTGGAGAAGATGTTGTTATACTTGGTGCAGATATAGATGTTAATTCAGGCGATTTATTAGCTGATCCGACACGTAAAGAGATGTTAAATAGAGTTCCAAATATTGTGGAAGTTTTAAAAGCAGGAAAACGAATTCATTCATTTGATTTAGATGCAGATAGAGGATCATTAACAGAGGGTGCAGATGCATTCAAACCTCTTGCAGATGGACATTATCTGGGTGATAATTTAGCGTTTATTTTAGCAGAGTATAAGTTGAAAATAGCAGTACCAAAACTTGAAAAGAAGTTAATAGAGTTAGGTATAAAAACTGAAGCGATAGATAAAATATTAAAAATTGCAAAAACAGTTTATGTTGATGCACGATACACTTCATCAGTTAAAGATTATGTTGATACAGTATTAATGGGTGTAACAGAGTTTCATCGTAAAGGTCACTCTTTATGGAAAGAGAGTATAACCACTAACATGAAAAACATCTCAAAGTTAGCAGGATTTAGTTCGATTGAGGAGTTTGTAAGAGCGACTGGTTATAGAGATTATCAGATCGAAGCATCGCTCCATTTATTTGCAACAGACGCTGAAGACGGTTTGCCAAGAGATGATGCTGTTGAGAATATTTTTATACTTGAGAAGATTATAGATGAGTTAAAGATAGTTACATTGAAAGGTTTTTTTGCAAATATGCCTAAACGGTTTATGACAAAAGAGATCAGAACAACATCAATATCAAATGATGTTAAAGATAAGATAACATACGATATAATAGATACGCTGAAAGCTAGGTTTCAAGATGTTGCTAATTTAAGTATAATAGAGTTTGACGGACAGATCCGTATAGACTGGGCGACTGGATTTATTATGTATGGCATGAGTAACACATCTCCAAAATTAACATTTATGGCAGAAGGCTCAACGGCAAAAGAGCGAAATGAAGCGTTATCATATTTGATGTCGATACATAATGAGGCTCGGAAAAAATACGGTGATGATCTTCCTATGGATCTATCGGAGAACTCATTTTATATTGAAGATGATAGTTATGATATGAAAGAACCAGATTTAATAACAATTGATGATAGTAGAGCTATTTCATTTCTATCTAAGTTTTAATTTTTTGTGATTTTGAGGTTTGGTGGTTTAACTTTGTGAGAGAGCATTGTACTTGAAAAAAATGTTCAAAGATTAATATATAGATTAGTTTTCAATTTTAATAGAATATTTGTTTAAAAGATTTTATATGTTTTATAGGTTATTACGATTTTATAAATTGTTATAATTTTATAAATTATTACGATTTTGTAAGTTGTTATGATTTTTATGGATTGTTACTATTTTTATTTACTAGAAATATATATGTGCAGATAAATTTGTATGGAGGGTTTTATGCCAAAAGTTTTATACGGTAATTTTGCAGGTGAGAGTTTAGATTTTAGAGATGATAAAAGTGTAGAACGTAAAGAATCAACGTTTAAGATTTCAGATAACATAAATGGTAAGCCGTTAGATCTTCTGTTAACATGGCATGGATACATGGCTTTTGATAACGGTGAGAGTATAGATATTATAGGCAGTATGAGTGAGTATCTAAAACATACAGGTGCTAATGCTTGTTGTGGTAGATGTGTTCAGGGTAAGAAACATACAGTTGTAATGGCTGAGATGGTTGAAGGTTTAAGAACAGATAGTTCGGTTGAGAAGATAGATGAAGTTGTTGCATACGGTAACGCTATTATAGAGAATGCGAAATGTTATTTTGCACCATCGTCAGTTAAAGCAGTTCTTGATATATTTGATAAATATCCAGATGAGATAGCTAAAAAAACAACATCAACTAATAAAAAATATACATTTAATTTATCAGCACCATGCACGGCGAACTGTCCGTCGGGTGTAAAAATTCCACAATTTATAGATCAAATTCGCAGTAAAAATTATAAAAAATCATTAGCAATTATAAGAGAGACAATGCCGTTTGCAGGGCTATGTGGAAGGATCTGTCCACACCCTTGTGAAGATGCTTGTTTAAGAGGAGAGAGTGATAAACCTGTAAATATTATGGCGTTAAAACAATCTCCATGGAACGATGAATATTTTAATAAACGTGAATTATCAGTTCCTGAAAAAGCTGAACCAAACGGTAAAAGAGTTGGAATAGTTGGAGCAGGGCCAGCAGGACTTGCAGCTGCATACTATCTTTTATTAGATGGATTTGAAGTTGATATTTATGACAGATTAGAGTGTGGCGGCGGAATGGTTGCAAAAGGTATTCCGATATTTAGAGAGCCTACAGCAATGCTACAATACGAGATAGATTTAGTCGCAAGTTTAGGTGCTAAATTTCATTATAATACAGAGCTAGGTACGGATATACATTTAGAAAAATTATCGAAAGATTACGACGCTGTTCTTTTAGCGATCGGTGCATGGCTTGAAACTCCGTCAGGACTTGAAGGGATTGAAGGTGTAGAAGGCGTTGCATCAAGTGGTATAGATTATCTTAAACAAGTTGCAGATGGTAATCGTCCATCACAAGGTGATCATGCGATAACAATAGGCGGTGGAAACACAGCTATGGATTGTGCAAGAGTAGCGTTAAGAGTAGGATCAAAATCTACAATTGTTTACAGAAGAACAGATAAAGAGATGCCAGCCCTCAAGTTAGAAATTATCGGTGCAAAAGATGAAGGTGTTAATTTCACAATGCTTACATTACCATTAAAAGTTGTTAAAGATGATAGTAATAAAGTTATAGGTCTTGAGTGTGTTAAGATGGAATTAGGCGAGGCTGATGCGTCAGGCAGAAGATCACCTATACAGATTGAAGGATCAAATTTTATAATAGATTGTTCATATATTATTCCAGCTATCGGACAGAAACCAGATATATCACATGTAACAATGGGTGGTAAAATAAAAACTACAAAATGGGACACGTTTGATAATTCACAAGTTTTTTGTCAAACAGCAGTTGAGAATGTTTTTTCAGCAGGCGATTGTTTAACAGGTCCAGACACAGTTGTAACATCTGTTGGTAGTGCAAGATGGGCAGCAAGAATGATATCTAGATATATTTTAGATGGTAAAACTTATCTAACAGATGAAGAGGTTTTAGAGTTAGCGGTAGCTGATAATAAATTATACGCTAAAAAAGATGATTATAAGATGTACGGCGAAGTTGGCGAAAGAATAGAGTTAGATCATATAGATATGGAAACACGAGTTTCAACATTTGACCAGTTTGAAAAACCTATGGATCCAGTTATAGCTATTGAAGAAGCTAAACGATGTATGCGTTGTATGCGATTAGTAATGACAGTTTCAACAGTAGTCTA
>CAMQYB010000033.1 GCA_947039055.1 uncultured Deferribacteraceae bacterium | reverse complement strand
GTTCAATTTCTACATCCACAACTTACAATTTAATTAAAAATATAATAATGGCAGGTGTTTAATTTCCCACCACTATTATTTTATTTATTTTAATTAAAATGAGTTAGTAACTTTTCTAGCAACTATCAGAAATGCAGAGTGGTTATATATCCAAGTTGCAGGTCTCACAGATTGTCCTTCAATATTCCAAGGTCTTCTAATAAGTTCAGATGTATCAATATTAAAAAACATTCCAGATTCTTTTAACTCTTCAACATATTTAACAACTTGAGGCACAGTTGGCAGATATGCAACAACTATTCCACCGTTAGCGAGCGAGTCTTTAAAATGTTTTATTATATGCCAAGGTTCAGGAAGATCTAATAAAACTCTATCATATACTCCATCGATCCCTTCATAAATATCACGAATTTCAATTGTATGGTTAGGAACTTTTTCACAGAAATAAGTTTCAATAATTTTACCAGCTTGTTCAGCGAAATCATCTCTAATTTCATAAGACGTCAAACTTCCTTGTCCAGCCAAAGTTCTAAGTATTGCGATAGATAATGCACCTTGTCCAACACCTGACTCTAAAACTTTTTGTCCAGCCACAACATCTCCCCACATGAGCATTGCTGCAGCATCTTTAGGGTAGATTATTTGAGCTTGTCGTTTAATATTCATAACATAGTTTATATACGTTGGCGTATAAATTCTGTAGGTGTGGCTCATGCTACTCATTATAGTATCACCATCAAAAAGTTCAGCTATAAGATCGTGTTCGATAAAGCCATGAGTTGTTGAAAACCTTGCTTTAGGTTTCAGTTGAACCATATATTCTCTATCTTTCTTGTCGATTATCATGACTAGTTTATAGCCAATTTGTTTTTTATCCATTAATTCCTATCCCAAATAATAATATTTATGAATGTATCCTACATTTTCTTTTATCTTTTTACAATCTTAAATATTGAAAATGAATTAAATATCTGTTAATATTGTAGGATGAGTTCATTAGATAAATATAGAAATATGATTGATGCGATAGACGACAAAATTCTTGATCTTTTAAATGAGAGAGCAGAACACGTCAAGTCAGTCGGCAATATTAAAAAAGGTAGCAATTCTCCGGTCTGGGTACCGTCAAGAGAGAGTTCTATATATGAGAGATTAACGGAGAGAAATAAAGGTAGAGCGTTTCCAACATCTGCAATCCGTCCTATTTTTCGTGAGATTATTTCTGCATCATTATCACTTGAAGATCATTTGAAGATCGGATATTTAGGTCCCGAAGGAACGTTCTCTAATCTTGCAGCCTTAAAACATTTCGGTTCATCGGCTAAACTTATGCCAACTGATAAAATCGCAGATGTTTTTCAGGGTGTTGAAAGAGGTTGGTATAATTACGGTATTATCCCGATTGAGAATTCTGTTGAAGGTGTTGTAAATCATTCGATAGATTTATTTGTTGAGTCTGATGTAAATATAGTTGGTGAAATTTTAGTTGAGATAAATCATAATCTACTATCTATGACTGGTGATAAGAATGATATTAAGAGTATCTATTCCCATCCACAAGCGTTGGCACAGTGCCGAGATTATATCGACAAGAATTTTCCAAATGTAGATATCCATGAGATAGACTCAACATCTAAGGCAGCCTTAAAAGCACAAGGTGATAAGAGTGTGGTAGCGATCGGCTCAAAACTTTGCGAGGTTATTTATAATCTAAAAGTTGTTGAAAGATCAATACAAGATTCATCATCAAATCTTACAAGGTTTTTAATAATCGGTAAAGATCAGGTTGAGCCTACGAGCGACGATAAAACATCGATGATGTTTTCAGTCATGCATGAGTCAGGTACGCTATATAGTGCCTTAGAGGTTTTCAATTCTGCCTCAATAAATATGAGTAAGATTGAGTCCCGTCCGTCAAAACGCATAGCGTGGGAGTATCTATTTTTTGTAGATATAGATGGACATAGAAACGATAGTAAAATTTGTGAAGTAATAGATAAACTGAAATCTAAATTACCGTTAGTGAAGATATTAGGATCATATCCTAAAGGTATTTTAGAGTAGTTGTAATTTTTATGGGGAATTTTGATGATAAATTATAGAGAGTTGTTAGGAGAAGATAGAGCGTCAGTTGCACCGTATCAGCCAGGTAAACCGATTAAAGAGGTTGAGCGTGAGTTAGGTGTAAAGGATATTATCAAACTTGCATCGAATGAAAATCCGTTAGGTTGTAGCGATAAGGCTATAGATGCGTTAAAAGGTTTTCTGTCAGATATTGCAAGATATCCGATAGGCGACTCATATTATTTACGCAAAAAACTTGCAGAGTTTCACGGCGTTAGTATGGATAATATTTTAATAGGTGCAGGATCTGATGAAATTATTCAGATATTATATATCGCATTTTTAAAAGAGTGTGATGAAGTGTTGTCACCAGCACCATCGTTCGGTGAATATTATTTAATCGCAAAAGCTATGAAGAGCGATTGTAGATGGATAGATTGTAATGATGATTTTTCGTTCAATTTTGAAAACATTTTATCATCAATAACAGATAAGAGCAGATTTATATTTTTAGCAAATCCGAATAATCCAACAGGAATAGATTTTGGTGAGAAAGAATTTATAGATTTTATGAACAAAGTTCCATCAACAGTAATCGTAGCATTAGATGAAGCGTATAAAGAGTATCAAGAAGAGAGCAGACAGATTGATACGATAGGCTTAATGAAAAAGTATAAGAATTTAATATCACTTAAAACTTTTTCAAAAGCGTACGGTTTAGCATCTATGCGGTGCGGATATGTTATTGCGGATGTTGAGTGTATAGCGATGTTAAATCAGGTTAGACAACCGTTCAATGTAAACATGGCATCACAAGTTATGGCAGAGGCAGCATTATCAGATAAAGCGTTCTTAGATAAAGTTATAAAAAGTAATTTAGCTGGCAAAGAGTTTATATATAAAAGTTGTGAAAAATTAGGATTAAAATATATTAATACAGAGGCTAACTTTCTTCTGATAGAAGTTGGTGACGGTAAAAAGGTTTTTGAGGATCTGTTGAAACTAGGTGTGATAGTAAGGTTTTTGGGACACCCTAAATTAAATAAATATATCCGTGTTTCAATAGGAACAGATGATGAGAATAATATTTTCATAAATAAGCTCAAAACAGTTTTAGGGTTATAACATTTTATTGAGTTATGACATCTTATAACCTTGTTGTTTGTGTAAAAGTTTGCAACAGTTTTGGGGTTATAACATTTTATTGAGTTATGACATCTTATAACCTTGTTGTTTGTGTAAAAGTTTGCAACAGTTTTGGGGTTATAATATTTTATAGCCTACGATGTTTCATAGAACATTGTTTGTGTAAAAGTTTATCGTTTGTAGTATTTGTAATAATAATTAAGTTTGAAAAAGAAATAAATAAAGATATGAGGAGATTGATATGATTATAGTTGTAAAACCAGGAGCAACCGCAGAAGAGGTTGATAATATAAAGAGTAAGTTAATTGATTTTGGTTACACTTTGCATATATCAGAAGGAAGCGACAGAACTATCATCGGTGCGATAGGAGATGAAGATACGTTGAGAGATAAACCTGTTATGTCAATTCCAGGTGTAGAGTCAGTGATCCCTATATTAAAACCGTACAAATTTATCAGTAGAGAGTTCAAGGCTGAAGATACTATAATTGAAGTTAAAGGTGTCAAAATTGGTGGTGATGAATTAGCTATAATGGCTGGGCCATGTTCTGTTGAAAGTTACGAACAGATGAGACTTGTTGCAGAGCGAGTATCATCAAACGGTGCTAAGATATTAAGAGGTGGAGCATTTAAACCCCGCACATCTCCATACGCATTTTCAGGTATGGGAGAAGAGGCGTTAAAGTATATGCGTAAAGCTGCTGATGAGTTCAATATGTTAATGGTGACAGAACTTACAGATCCAAGAGATCTACCGATTGTTTCAGAGTATGCTGATATACTTCAGATCGGTGCAAGAAATATGCAGAACTTTAGATTATTAAAAGAGGTAGGTTCTCAACCTAAACCAGTTTTATTAAAAAGAGGAATGGCAGCAACATTTAATGATTTCTTACTAGCAGCAGAGCATATCGCTAAAGAGGGTAATGACAACATTATTTTCTGTGAACGAGGGATTAAGACATTTGAAACAACAACGAGAAACACATTAGATTTATCTATTGTTCCGTTAATAAAAAATGCATCACACTTTCCTATAATAGTTGATCCAAGTCATGGAACAGGTGTTAAAGAGTGTATAGCACCGATGTCTTTAGCATCAGTTGCAGCAGGAGCTGATGGTATAATGATAGAAGTTCATCCAAATCCAGTTGAGGCGTTATCAGATGGAGATCAGTCGTTAGATTTAGATCAGTACGATGAAGTGATGAAAAAATTACGTGTTATAGCTCCAGCTGTTGGCAAAACAGTTGCATAGTAATCTAAAAACACCGATCAAAAATATCGCTGTAATAGGTTTAGGTTTGATAGGTGGTTCTCTATCGAAAGCTTTCAGTTGTAACGGTATAAAACTGAACGGTTATGATATTAGTAAATCTGCATTAGAGAGTGCGATAGTTAGCGATATTTTTGATCTAGTAACAGATGATATTGATGTGTTGCTAGGCTATGAGTATGATCTAATATATCTTGCTTTGCCGATTAGTGAAACTTTAAAGATGTTGCAGATTTTATCAAGTAAAGGTGTTACGACATTGATTACAGATGCAGCAAGTACGAAAGGTAGTATCTGTGATTTAGCTATAAAGCTTGATTTAAATTTTATAGGTGGACATCCGATAGCAGGCAAAGAGAGTTCTGGGTTTGACAATTCAGATAAAAATATTTTGATAAACGCTAAACATATAATGATAGAGTCGAAAGATCTTGATAATTTAAAACATTTGATAGATTTACATACTTCAATCGGTATGAATGTTGATGTGATGACACCAGATTTACACGATAAGATATTAGCAGATATAAGCCATATACCACACGTTATAGCGTTCTCACTTATAGATTTTATAAGAGAGCATAATAACGATAGCTTTGCGTATGTTGGTGGTGGGTTTAAGGATTTCACAAGGATTGCAGCGAGTGATCCTGTTATGTGGCGAGATATACTTCTGAATAATAAGGAAGATATTATAGAGTCGTTAGATCTGCTTCAAACGGTAATTTCTAAGTGGCGAGAGATGATAGATAAAGATGATTCTAAATTGATAGAGAAGTCGATAGAAGAGATACGAAATATAAGAAGCAGTTTGAACTAAACGGAAGGGTTAATGATTACATTTGAAAAGGCAGTAAAATTTATAGGTGAGATAGAAGTTCCATCAGATAAATCTATCACACATAGAGCGTTGATTTTAGGATCAATGGCAGAGGGTGTTACATTAATTAATAAACCGTTACTATCAACAGATACGCTAGCTACATTAAATGCGTTTGAGTTTATGGGCGTTGATGTGATGAATGAGATCACAAGATTTACAGTTCGTAGTGATGGATATAAAAAATTCAAAGAACCGTTAAATGTTATTAATTGTATGAACTCAGGCACAACAACAAGATTGTTAGCAGGTGTTTTATCACCGTCAAAATATACATCTATATTAACAGGCGATGCGTCATTAATTAAGCGTCCAATGGGTAGAGTTATAAAACCGTTATCAAAAATGGGTGCAGATATTAGAGCAAGAGAAGATAACAATTTTCTACCTATGACAATTCATCCGTCAAAAATGTTTTCAGCAACAATTGAGTCAGAAGTAAATTCTGCACAAGTTAAATCAGCGATACTTTTAGCAGGTCTACAACTTGAAGGTAATACAACTTATATTGAAAAAGTCGTAACAAGAGATCACACAGAGAATATGTTAAAAAGGTTTGGAGCAGATTTATCGGTTGATGGAGAGAATATTACTGTTAAAGGAACTGAAAATTTATCTGCACAAAATTTTACAGTACCTGGAGATTTTTCATCAGCAGCGTATTATATAGCGTTAGCATTGATCTTTGAAGGGTCAGATATTACCGTAAAAGATGTTGGATTAAATAAAACTAGAACAGGCTTATTGACGGTTCTGAAATCGCTTGGATTAGTTATTGATATTGATATGAAAGATGATGAGTTTGAGCCGTATGGTGATATCAGAATTAAACATCAGAAATTAAAAGGTGGCGTAGTAACTGGCGACATTATAGCTAATATGATAGATGAAATTCCAGTGTTAGCCGTATCGGCATTATTCGGTGAAGCTCCGATTGAAGTTCGTAATGCGAAAGAGTTAAGAGTTAAAGAGAGTGATAGAATATCAGCAATCGTTTCAAATTTTAAAGCGTTAGGTGCAAAGATTGAAGAGTTTGATGATGGTATGAAGATATATCCTTTAGAGAAAATTAATAAAGGTGTAAAGTTAAAATCTTATGACGATCACAGAATTGCGATGATAAATATAATATTAGCTAAAAAGTTTGGTATAGATATATTGTTAGATGATATAAATTGTCTAAATGTATCATATCCAGAGTTTATAGTAGATATAATGAATTTAGAGGAAGTGTGATAATATATGCAAGTTGCAGTTGATGGTCCAGCGGGTTCTGGTAAAAGTACAGTTTGTAAGAAAGTTGCAATTAACAATAATCTGATGTATTTAGATACAGGTGCTATGTATCGTTCTGTTGCATATTTATCATTAAAGTTTGATAGAGATAAACTTTTAGATATTGTAGAGAAAGTTGAGTTTATATTTTCAGATAACGGCAGTAAGTTGTCGTTAAGTATAGATGGTATGATTGAAGATGTTACGGATATAATAAGGAGCAGTGAAGTAACTGCGAATGCGTCAGTTGTGTCAGCAGATGAAAAAATAAGAAATATATTAACAGCTAAGCAACAGATTATCGCATCATCTAATGATATAATAATGGAAGGTCGTGATATAACGACAGTTGTGTTAAAGAATGCAGATGTGAAGATTTTTTTAACAGCATCTGTTGAAGAGCGAGCTAAAAGAAGATATGCAGAAGTTAAAGGTAAGACAGATAAAAGCTATGATGAAATTTTAGCAGATATAATTAGGCGTGATGATATCGATTCAAATAGAGATATTGCACCACTTACAAAATCTGATGATTCATATGAGTTAGATACAACAGCTTTAACATTAGATGAAGTTATATGTGAAATAGGTAAGCTTATTGTTGAAAAAAGAGGATAGATGAAAGTAGAGATAGCTAAACATTCAGGTTGTTGTTTTGGTGTAAAGCGAGCGATAAATATAGTATCAGAAACAGCGAACGTAGAGGGATCGGTAAAGACGTATGGACCTATAATCCATAATCCTCAAGTTGTTGAAAAGTTACGGTTAGACGGTGTAGAGGTTCTATCTAGTTTAGATGAGATTAGAGATATTGATACTGTGATTGTACGCTCACATGGAGCAACACGAGAAGATATAATAGAGATAGAGAGTAGATCATCGAAGTTAATAGATGCTACATGTCCATTTGTATTAACAGCCCAAAAAGAGGCAGAGAGATTATCTAATGATGTAGATCTTTTAGTTATATATGGAGAGAAAGATCATCCAGAAGTTCTTTCTATTGTTAGTTATGTAAGTTCAGAGTACAAGATTATATCAGATATTGCAGGCATAGATGATATAGAATATGGAAAACATTACGGTTTAATGTCTCAAACAACACAAAATAAAGATTTGTTTAGAGATTTGTCCTTTGAATTAGGTAAAAAGTGTGATAGACTTGATGTCTCTGATACGATATGTTCAGCAACCCAGAACCGTCAAGAAGATGCATTAGATTTAGCATCACGGGCAGATATTGTTATAGTCGTTGGCGGTAAAAATTCAGCTAACACTCGCAGACTATATGAGATATGTAGTCAGTTATGTATCAGAACTCAACATATAGAAATTCCCGAGGAACTAGATCTTTCGTTATTGAAAGAGAATGATCTTATCGGCTTAACGGCTGGTGCTTCAACACCTAATGAATTTGTTTATGCTGTACGAGATCGTATATACAGTTCTTTCGGTATATCGGATTAGTTAGTCTTTAATTATAAAATTATAAATTTAGAAATAATGTTCTTATAGAATTTACAGAGGTTTGTTAATATGAGTCAAGATGATATCAATTTTGAGGGTATGGAAGATTTTGAAACATTAATAAGTGAGTCGCTTCGTCAACCAACACGTGGTGACCTTATAAAAGGTGTAGTCGTAAAAGTTTCTTCTGATAGTGTGATAGTAGACTTTGGATATAAAACAGAGGGTATAGTAGATAGATCAGAATTTGATACTATAAACGTTAATGATGCAGTAGAGCTTACGGTAATATCTTTTTTCGGTGGCTCATATGTTAAACTATCAAAATCACCAGCTGATTCAGATTCAGCGTGGGATGCTTTAAAAGTTGAAGGTATGGGTTCGACTGTATCGGTTAAGATAACGGGAAAAGTTGATAAAGGTTATATCGGTAAAGTTGGGGATATAGATGCATTTATTCCGCTTACTCATATTGAAGCTGAAAAGGCAGATAGTGATAAGAAGATAATCGGCACAACATATAAAGCGTCAATATTAAAATTTGGTGAAGGCAAGCGTAAATCGATATTAGTTTCACCACGAAACTATTTAAAGATAGAGAAAGATCAGAAGAAAGCAGAAGTTTTTGCAGGTTTAAAAGTAGGCGATAAAGTTAAGGGTACGGTAAAAGTTATAAAAGTTTACGGTGCATTTATAGATCTTGGTGGTATTGATGGATTTCTGCACAAGAATGATATTGCATGGCAAAGAATTCATGATGTAGCTAAATATCTTGAAGTTGGAGATACGGTTGAGACTGTTATAACAGATGTGAAAGAAGATCTAATGAAGATAACTTTAGGCATGAAACAACTTACATCTAATCCTTGGGAAGCTGTTAAAGAAACTGCACCAATAGATGCAACAATATCAGGAACGGTAGTAACTAGAAAACGTAGTGGTTATGTTGTAGAGCTTGATAATCATGTTGATGGTATAATTAATTATGAAGAGATCAGTTGGTTAAAGAATGCAAGAAATCAGATATCGGTAAAAGATAGAGTTGAGTGTCGAGTTATCGGATACGATGAAACTAACAGTAAAGTTATTTTATCTCTTAAAGCTATGCATGACAATCCATGGAAAAGCATTTCAAAAGATCATCCAGAGGGATCAATTGTTAAAGGTACGGTTAAATCTATTACAGATTTTGGTATATTTTTAGATTTTGGATCAATCATTGATGGGCTTATAAGAAACAGTGATATTTCATGGGATGAGAAGATCGGCAATATTAATGATCTATATAAAGTCGGCGATGAAATTGAAGCAAAAATTATGAGAGTGGATGAAGAGAAAGAGAGAATAAGTTTAAGTGTTAAACATCTTGAAGATAATCCATGGGCAGATGTAGGCAAACTTTTCCCACAAGGTAAAGTTGTGACAGCGCCAATTGTTTCAATCAGTAAAACAGGAATAGAAGTAGAACTAGCTATGAAAATTAAAGGGTTTTTATCAGCACAAGATTTAGATCCAGCACGTCCTTCATTTGATAAATATAAAGAAGGCGAAATGATCACTGCACAAGTTTTTAAAGTTGATTTCAAAAACAGATTAATCACATTATCAATAAAAAGATATTTACAAGATGCTGAGGTTAAGGATACGAAAGAGTATATGAAAAAGCTTACAGTAAGTGATAGTGGTTTCTCATTCGGTTCTATACTGAAAGATAAATTTGAAGAGAAGTAGATCTTTTAAATTATAAAGGCACCTCAAGGTGCTTTTTTTTGCGTTAAAATTTTTATCTAAAAGGATGTATAAATGTTCAGAAGAGTTGTTAAAGGTTTAATTATTTTATTGGCTGTAATTTTTATATTTCAGAATTTATTTACTATATTAGGTATAGAGATAACGCCTGAGGATATGATAGAAAAAGATGTTATAGCAACTATAGATTTTAGTGGACAGATACTTGAGAGTGATAAGTTTATTGCTAAAATGGAAAAACTTGTAAAAAGCGAAAAAGTAAAAGGTATCATTGTTAAAGTGAACTCTCCAGGTGGTGCAATTACTCCATCATTTAATATTTATAATTATATTATGACGATAGAGAAACCTGTGTATATAGCGATGGATTCAGTAGCTGCATCAGGTGGATATCTTATAGCTTTAGGAGCTGATAAAATTTATGCAATGCCTACAACTATTACAGGTTCGATAGGTGTAATAATGAGCCTTGTGAATATGGAAGAGCTTTTTGATAAGATCGGTATAAAGAGTGTTGTATTAAAAAGTGGTAAATTTAAAGATATCGGTAATCCAGATAAGACGATGACAGAAGAGGAAACGGCGTTGATGATGGAAGTTATTAACGATATGTATGAGCAATTTGTGAACGCTGTTGCATCAAGAAGAAATCTACAAGTAAGCGAAGTGAAAGAGATTGCAGATGGAAGAATATTTACAGGTAACATGGCAGAAAAATTAAAGTTGATTGATAATTTAGGCTCATATAGTGATGCGTTTGTAGATATGAAGATAGCGTTAGAAAACGATAAGTTAGAACTTTATGAATATAAAGAAAAGAAAAAATTCATAGATAAGTTAGTTGAAGGCACAGGCATAAATCAATTAATTGAAACAAATAGCGACGCAGGATTTTATTATTTAATGAAGTAGTTGAGAGAAGTTGTGACAAACGATATCTAAATTTGTAAGTGTTGGTTTAATAGATAAAGTTGTAGAATTGATATTTGTGGTGAGCTACAGTTGTTGTAAAAGTTAACTCATCTTATGTATTAGTCGTAGGTAGATAAAATAGTCTACTAAATACTTTGGGGAGAGTAGCCTTTGTTTGGAAAAGTTAACTCATCTTACCTATTAGGTATAGATTCATTAAAGGTAGATATAGAAGTTGATATTTCAAATCAAGGTATGCCACAATTTTCTATAGTTGGACTTGTTGAAAACTCTGTTAAAGAGAGTCGTGAGCGAGTACGTTCAGCGCTCAAAAATCTAGGATATAATTTATTCGGCAAACCTATCGTAATAAATTTAGCACCAGCAGATTTCAGAAAAGAGGGAACACATTTCGATCTAGGTATAGCGATCGGCTTACTAATAGCTGCTGGATATATTGATAATAAAGAGGTAGAAGACACTGTTATTTTAGGTGAACTATCACTTGATGGAAAGTTAAGATCAGTTGCAGGAGTTCTGCCGATTGTTGAGTATAGCAAAAAAAACGGTTTTAAGAATGTTATTTTGCCATCAGGAAATCTTAAAGAAGCACTTTTTATAGATAACATAAATATCTACCATTCAGATAATCTTCAAGACATTATACACCATTTAAAAAATGAAAAATTACTAATTCCACATCGTAGCGATATGGAGATAGTGGATAGTTACGATATAGAGTACGAGCATGATTTTGAAGATGTGAAAGGACAGTTTGCAGGGTGTAGAGCGATAGAGATTGCAGCAGCAGGCAGACATAATATAATTATGATAGGCTCACCAGGATCGGGTAAGACGATGATGGCGAAACGAGTTCCATCAATCTTGCCACCTTTAACCTTTAATGAATCGTTAGAGACAACTAAGATCCATTCAATAGCAGGGTTGTTAAGAAGACAGAATGATTTAGTATGTACGAGACCGTTTATATCTCCCCACCATACAGCGAGTAATGTTGCTATAATCGGTGGTGGCAGTAAAGCAACTCCAGGACAGGTGTCGATTGCGAATGCTGGTGTTTTATTTCTTGATGAGATGCTTGAGTTTGATAAAAATGTTTTAGAAGTTTTGCGTCAACCGTTAGAGGATAGAGAGGTAACTATTGCAAGAGCAGGCAGAACTGTTACGTATCCAGCAAATTTTATGTTGATAGGTGCGATGAATCCATGTCCATGTGGATATTATGGTGATAGCAGTAAAGAGTGTATCTGTTCAAGAACAGTGATTGATAGATATAGAGCAAAATTATCAGGGCCTCTGTTAGATAGAATAGATATGCACATTCACATTTCGTCAGTTGCACATGATGATCTGATATCTTTAAATAAGGGTGAGAATTCTAAAACTATTAGAGAGCGAGTGATGAAAGCACATGAGTTACAGATTGCAAGATTTGTGGATAGCAATATAAATTTCAATTCAGATATGGGCGAGAAAGATATCAAAAAGTTTTGTAAGCTGACAACTGAAGCTGAAGATATTTTATATAAAGCGTTGAAAAGTTATAATTTATCTGCAAGAGCTTATTCGAAAGTGATTAAAACAGCAAGAACGATTGCAGATATTTCAGGGGATATGGATATCGGTAAAACACATATATTGGAATCGTTACAGTACAGATTTAACGATGCGAATTAATATACATTAAGTCTTAACGAATATTGAACCAACTATAATTTTATAATATCA
>CAMQYB010000032.1 GCA_947039055.1 uncultured Deferribacteraceae bacterium | reverse complement strand
TCAAGAGGCTATCTTATATAGATTGGTTCGTTAGATGTTAAGTCTATGATTGTTGAGCTTTGCTCCGATACATTGTTGCCATAGATATAAAAAGCTACAACATTCATATATATATTGAAAATATCTTTAAAAGAATTAATTTCTTTCTCTCCAGATATATTTACACTTGTTGCAGTAATCGGTTCACCAACAGTTCGTATAATGTCTGATAAAAATTTTGATGAGGATAACCTTATAGCAACTTTTCTATCTTTTTTATAGATATCATTTAGATTGTTTTTAGCATTTAAAATAAATGTGGTTCTCTCTTGCCATACGGGATAGATTAGTTTTTTACAACTCTCAGATATATTATCAATATCGGCAATTGTTTTGACCATTTTTATATCAGATACAAGTATTGGAAAAGGAGAATTCAAATCACGTTTTTTAATTTCAAAAATTTTTTCTTGTGCTTTTGTATCAGACAACATCGCACCGATACCATAGATAGTATCGGTTGGAAATATAACAGGTGATGAATGTTTTTTTGCTAACAAAAAAATATCAGCAATAGCAGTTGAGTGAAGAGAGCTGATCGTCATATTGTTTTTAATTCATCTTGTAGAGCTATATTATCTTTAGCAATTTTACTTTTCATATCGTCTCTGAATTGTTCTAGTTTTGTGTATAAATCTTTATCGTGAATAGCTAGAATTTGTGCTGCAAAGATAGCTGCATTTTTTGCCCCAGCTTTACCAATAGCCATAGATGCAACAGGTATTCCACCAGGCATTTGAACGGTTGCAAGAAGTGCATCAAGTCCGTTAAGTGATGTTGCAGAAATAGGTACTGCGATGATTGGCAGGTTACATTTTGATGCGACAACACCAGCTAAGTGTGCAGCTGCTCCAGCAAAACAAATTATAATATTTATACCAGATGTTTTTGCCGATTTAACCCATAGAGCCGTTTCATCAGGCGTTCTATGTGCTGATGAAATAATTACTTCATGTTCAATTCCAAAATATTTTAACTGTGATATTGTTTCTTTAACAATATCTAAATCAGATTTACTTCCCATTACTAAACCGATTTTCGCCATCTTTCTATCTCCTAAATTCTAAATGTATTAAACTAACTTATTACAATTATTTCTCATCTAAACATATTCATAAAGTGATCTCTTATAAGGTTGATTTTTTTCTATAGTGCTCTATAAATTTAGCAAACCTAAAAAATCTAAATCTAACTCTAACTCTAACTCTAACTCATAAATATATCAATCAAGTAATAAATAAAAAACCCCTACTATAAAATAGGGGTCTTTATTAATTAAATATTTTTAAATGCTTTATCAGATATATCAGTTCTATAGTACATATCTTTAAAGTTAATTTCTTTGATTGCTTTGTAAGCTTTTACTTTTGCTTCTTCTAATGTTATAGCCATTGCCGTCACAGAAAGCACTCTTCCACCAGCTGTAACTAATTTACCGTTCTCGTCAATTTTTGTACCTGCATGATAAACTTTAACACCTTCCACTTCTTCAGCTTTCTCTATACCAGTTATTTCGTGTCCAGTTTCGTATTCTGAAGGGTATCCTTTAGATGCGATAACAACAGTAACAACTTCATTCTCGTTACGTTTAACTTCGATATCGCCGAACTCACCACCTGCAGAACCTAAAAGAACATCAAGCACTCCAGTATCTAATCTGGATACGATAACTTGACACTCAGGATCGCCAAATCTAGCGTTGAACTCAACAACTCTAATCTCATTTGTATTAATAGTGTTAGATGCACAACCACAGTTAGATCCACAACCGCCTCTCTTACTATCATCTTTATCTTTAGCAACTGAGTGATCTATCATAAGTCCTGCGTATATAACTCCACGATATGGAATTCCTCTACCATGCAGTTCTCTAAGCATAGGCACAACAACGTTACGTGTTACAAAACTGAATGTAGCGTTATCAACTAGTGGAACAGGAGTGTATGCACCCATACCGCCAGTATTAGGTCCTGTATCGTTGTCGAATATCGGTTTATGATCTTGAGATATGTCAAGAGGGTAGATGCTGTCTCCGTCAGTAATAGCAGTATATGTAGCTTCTTCGCCTTTCATAAACTCTTCTATAATAACTTTGTTTCCAGCAACGCCGAAAATTTTATCGTTGAATATAGAGTTTAAAAATGTTTTTGCTTCGTCTATATTATAGGCGATAACAACACCTTTACCAGCAGCCAGTCCATCAGCTTTAATAACGATAGGATATGTGTTATTAGTTTCTATATATTTTACACTATTGTCGTAATCTTCAAACTGTTCGTAACTAGCAGTAGGAATAGATGCAACGCTCATAATATCTTTAGCAAATGATTTAGATGCTTCGATTTCTGCAGCAGCTTTAGTAGGTCCAAATATAGTTAATCCTTCTTCAACAAATAGATCTACTATACCAAGAGATAACGCTTCTTCTCCACCAGTTACAGTAAGATCTATACTATTAGATTTTGCAAATTCAAGTAATGCTTTTATGTCGTTTGCTTTTATGTCTATATTTTTACATTTAAATTCATTAGCTGTTCCGCCGTTACCAGGTGCTACAAAGATTTCTTCAACTCTTGTATCTTGCGATAATTTATAAGCTAGAGAATGTTCTCTTGCACCATTTCCGATTATTAATAACTTCATTTTTTTTACCTCAATTTTTTTTTTGATTGATTAATGCTTAAAATGTCTAATTGATGTAAATATCATAGCTATGTTGTTTTCATCACAAGCAGCTATAACTTCATCATCTCTAACAGAACCGCCAGGAGATACGATAGCAGTTACTTTATAAACAGCAGCAGTATCTATATTATCTCTGAACGGAAAGAATGCATCTGATGCCATTACAGATCCATCAATTGCGTTTTCTCCGTAAGCGTTTTCAGCTTTCATAGCTGCAAGTTTAGTAGAATCAATACGACTCATTTGTCCAGCTCCGATACCGATAGTCGTTTGATTTTTTGCATATATTATAGTATTAGATTTTGCATGTTTAGCTACTTTCCATGCGAAAGCTAAATCTTTTAATTCGTTTTCAGTTGGTTTACGTTTAGTAGGAGAGGGTAGTGCTTTAAACGTTTCAAAATCAAATGCGTGTAGATCTCTATCTTGTAGAAGCATACCACCGACTACTTTTTTGAAATCATACTCATAAGATAGATCTTTTATATCAGCAGTTTTCATTAATCTTATAGATGGTTTTTTAGATAGCAGTGCAAACGCATCATCAGAAAATGAAGGAGCGATTACAGCTTCAAGAAATATTTTTGCAAGCTCTTCAGCAAGTTTAAGATCAACATTAGCGTTCAAGCTAACGATACCACCAAAAGCAGATGTTGTATCAGTTGAGTATGCGTTTAGGTATGCCGTAAGAAGATTATCAGCTTCAGCAACACCACAAGGGTTGTTATGTTTAATAATAACAGCTGCAGGATTTTTGAACTCTTTAACAAGTTCGTACGCAGAGTTTAGATCAACTATATTATTGAATGATAACTCTTTTCCGTGCATCTGAGTAGTGTTCGTAACTGACGACTCAATCATCAATGGTTCTTTATAGAACGCTGCATTTTGATGAGGGTTCTCACCGTATCTCATCGGTTGAAGCAATCTTCCACCAGTTGTGAATTCATCAGGAAATTTTATATCAAACTTGTTGTTAAGATAGTTAGATATAACACTATCGTATAGAGATGTATGAGCGTACGCTCTAGCAGCTAATTTTTTACGAGTATTGATTGATGTGTTCCCATCAGCTTTAAGTTCGCTTATAACTTGATCGTAATCAATAGGTGCAACAAGCACAGTTACATAGTTATGATTTTTAGCAGCCGATCTAATCATTGCAGGTCCACCGATATCTATATTTTCAATAATATCTTCTAGTGTAGATGCTTTATTTAATACAGTTGATTCAAATGGATATAGGTTTACAGCGACGATATCTATATTTTCAATACCGTGTTCTTTAGCTGTTTTTTGATGTTCAACATTATCTCTAATATTTAAGATACCACCATGAACTTTAGGATGTAATGTTTTAACTCTTCCATCAAAAATTTCTGGAGAACCTGTGAAGTCGGCAACTTCCACGCAGTCGATACCAGCGTCTTTCAATGCTTTTGCAGTTCCACCAGTAGATAGAATTTTAATACCTAACTCTTTTAATGCTTTCGCAAATTCTACTATACCGTTTTTATCTGAGACAGAAATAAGTGCAGTTTTAGCTTTGTTCATTATGTTTCCCCTTAAAAAATAAAAGATCTATTATCATTAACGCAACACCAACAGTAATACTACTATCAGCGATGTTAAATATATACCAACCATGACCAAAAAATTGAAAATCAAGAAAATCTATAACAGCTCCAACAAAAATTCTATCTATCAGATTACCGAACGCACCTGATAAGATTAATATTAATGATAGACGTACAAGATATTTTTTCTCTTTAACGATCATATAAATAATAACTGCAATTATAATTAAAGATGTAACGATAAAGAAAAGTCTTTTGTAGCTATTATCAATATCTGCCATAAATCCAAATACAACACCTGGATTTAACACGTATGTAAAATAGAAAAAGTTTTCTATTATCGTTTTAGATTCTCCTAAAAGAAACTCACGACTAATTATAAATTTGCTCACAATATCTATTACAAGTGTAGCAACAAACACGATCAGCAACGATAAATTTGCTTTAGAATATTTTAACATTTAACTCTCTCCACCTAATACATCAACACATCTTGAACATATCGTTGGATGAGCAACTTCAGCACCAACAGTTTCAGAGTAGTTCCAACATCTTTCACATTTTACATGAACTGACTGAATAATTTTTATAGACATTAAACCGTCCTCAGTCGTATAAGTTGCCTCAGCTAATTCTGATAATTTTATAAACGATATTTTTGATACAATAAAGAATTTCTCAATACCTTCATCTATATTTACAGAGTTTAATATATCGGTGTTATCAGTTGCAACAGTAACCTCAGCATCAAGTGGATGTCCTATGATTTTATCACGTCTTGCAATCTCTAATGCTTTGTTAACTTCTTTTCTAAGGTTTAATAGGTGAATGAATTTATCATCACGTTTAAGCTCTAAAACTTTAGGAAAAAGTTCATAGAATACAGACTCAGATTTATCTTTATAATCAGGAAGATACGACCAGAACTCATCAGCTGTAAAAGTTAGAATAGGTGATATAACAACCGAGATTTCTTTTATCAATATAAATAAAACTGTTTGAGCCGAACGTCTTTTATGACTACTTTTTTCAGATGAATATAATCTATCTTTTAATATATCAAGATAATATGCTGATAAGTCATTTATGCAAAAGTTCAAAAATGTATGATAGAAAGCGTGAAATTGAAAGTTATTATAAGATGCGTAAATCTTCTCTTTAATCTCTTGCCATATAGCTAGAATATCTTTATCTAACTCCATCATATTATCTATTTCAACAGCGTCTTTATCTGGATTGAAATCGTATAAATTACCGAGTAGATATCTTGCTGTGTTACGAATTTTTCTGTAACTTTCTATAAGTCTTTTTATGATATCATCAGATATTCTTACGTCATCAGTATAATCTTCTGATGCAACCCATAGACGTAATATCTCTGCACCGTATTTATCAATAATATCATTAGGGTATATAACATTCCCTACCGATTTACTCATCTTTTTACCTTTACCATCAACCACAAATCCGTGAGTTAGAAGTTCATCAAACGGTGCTACACCTCTTGTGCCTACTGACTCAAGTAGAGAACTATGAAACCAACCTCTATGTTGATCAGATCCCTCAAGGTATAGATTTGCACGACCACCTATTGATTCTCTTTTCTCACAAACAGCAGCGTGACTTGTACCTGAGTCGAACCATACATCTAGAATATCTTTCTCTTTTTTAACATTTAAACTATTACATTTTGGACATTTAAACCCTTTGCCTAAAAAGAACTCTTCATCATGAATAAACCAAGCATCAGCACCTTCTTTTTCAAACGATGCTAAGACACGTTTTTTGATATCTTCATTGATGATTATCTCACCACAATCATGACAAGTAAATACAGCTATCGGCACTCCCCAAATACGTTGACGAGATATACACCAATCAGGACGGTTTTCAACCATTGAAAAAATTCTATTTTTGCCCCATGCAGGAATAAATTTAATTTTGTTTTGAATAGCGTCAATCGCTTTAGCTCTAAGATCGTTTGTCTCCATAGATATAAACCATTGAGGTGTTGCTCTAAAAATAACTGGTGAATGACATCTCCAGCAATGAGGATATGAGTGTTCAATCTTCTTAGCCATAATTAAAGAACCGTTGCTCTCTAATAATTTAACTATATCTTCGTTTGCTTGATTTATATGTACGCCTGCAAAAAGTTCAACATCATCTTTATATTTCCCGTGGTTATCAACAGGAGATAGAATAGGTAATCCATATTTTAAACCAGTTTCGTAATCATCTTGTCCATGTCCTGGAGCTGTGTGAACAAGTCCTGTTCCAGCTTCTAAAGTTACATAATCTGCTAAAACAATTCCAGACTCTCTATTATAGAAAGGGTGGTTAGGTTTCATTTTTTCAAGCTCAGATCCTTTAACAGTTTTAACTATTTCATAATCTGTTATAAAAAATATAGGAGCGATTTTATCTAACATTTCAGTTGCAAGAACTAGATGTTCGCCTACTTTAAGGTTTCTGTTTTCAGTTGTAGTAACTTTTATAATTGAGTAATCAAAATCTTTATTAACAGCTATCGCTAAATTTGCAGGAAGTGTCCAAGGAGTTGTTGTCCATATTACAGCAGATAGATCTATATTTTTATCACCTACTAATTTTTCTTTAGCGATATCATCAAATTGAAATTTAACATATATAGAACTTGAAGTATGATTTTCATATTCAACTTCAGCCTCAGCTAAAGCTGTAACGCATGAGTGACACCAGTATACAGGTTTAGAACCTTTATATACGCCACCGTTATCAAAGAATTTATAAAGTTCAGCTAAGGTAGTCGCTTCATAAGCGTAATCCATAGTTATATATGGATTGTCCCAATCTGCAAACACACCTAGACGTTTAAAATCTTCTCTTTGTATATCAATATATTTAGAGGCATGTTGTCTACACTCTTTTCTTATATCGGCAACATCCATTGATGCTTTTTTACTACCAAGTTGTTTATCAACTTGCAGTTCGATAGGTAGTCCGTGACAATCCCATCCAGGAGTATACGGCGAGAGATATCCTTCACAGGTTTTAATTTTGATAACAAAATCTTTTAAAATTTTATTTAAAGCTGTGCCGATATGTATATTTCCGTTAGCGTAGGGAGGCCCATCATGCAGTACATATTTAGGCGAGTTTTTTCTTTTCTCACGAATTTCGTGATAGATATTCATCTCTTTAAATTTTTGAAGTCTCTTAGGTTCTTCCTCAGAAAGATGAGCTTTCATAGGTAGATCAGTTTTAGGAAGGTTTAACGTATTCTTATAATCCATATTTATGGTATCCTTTATTTAACAATGGAACATCTTTTAACATTTTTTATGAACTTTTGCAAGATAATTAAATCATAATATTACCTTGAATTAGTTAAACCTTTGTGGTATATTACGGTCTTAAACTATGAAAAACTAATAAATTATATAAGAGGACTTAATTAAATGAAAAAATTGCTTTTACTTGTTACTGTTTTTATGTTGTCGGTGTCTGTTGTGTCTGTTTCTGCGAATGAGGCTAAAGTTAAGAAAAATGTAGCTGATTCAGTATCTAAATCTATGGCTGAAAGAAATGTTAGTGTTAATGTTGATGTTCAAATATTGAAAAAACTTGAAGATCCTAAAGGATATTATTTTCTTAAAGTTGTATATTTTGACAAAGCAACTCCTAAAAAAGTAGCTGGAGAACAGTTCCTTTTCTCAAACGGCGATTTTATCGTTGAAGATTTTATTGATTTAAAGAATTTTTCATCTTTATCTAAAGATCTATCGTATGACCTATCTTCAGTTAAGATTGATACATCTAAACTTACGTTAGTATCAGGTAATCCAAAATCTAAAAACATTTTAGTTGAAGTTTCTGATTACCAATGTAATTTTTGTAAAGAAATGAGTGGTTACCTTAAAACAACTCTTAAAAATAAGAAAGATTACGCACTTTATATCATGCACCTACCTATTAGAGCTATTCATCCAAGAGCTGAAACTTTAGCACTTGTTTATGAAGCGGGTAAAGAGATGAATAAAGATTTCATGATGCAATTATTTGATCCATCAAACGGAAATTTATCTGATATTGAGATCGTTGAAAAATACTCTAAATTATCTGGTAATCCAAGTAAATTTAAGAAACTTATCAACTCTAAAGAGATCAAAACGAAAGTTGCAGCATCAGAAGCACAAGCACTTGAGTTAGGTATATCTGCTACTCCTGTATTATTTGTAAACGGTAAGAAAATTACTGGTTTTGATAAAGGATTAATTGATAAAGCGTTAAAAACTATTAAATAGTTTTACATAAAACAGTTAAGTAGTTTCCGTAATAACTACTTAATAGTTGAACTAGATTATAATATAATAACAATTATATAATTGAGCCTGTGTATTGCAGGCTCATTTTTTATATCTAAAATTATGTAGTTATTTATATTTTATGTTGAAAATCATATAGATTACTAATATCATATAGATTATGAATGTTATATAGATTACGAGTGTTATATAGGTTACGAGCGATATATAGATTACAAGTGTTATATGAATTAGGATGTGTTGTGAATGAATAGAATAAAAATATTAAAAGCAGAAGTTGCTTCAAAGATCGCAGCAGGGGAGACTTGTGAAAAACCTGTGAACGCTGTTAAAGAGTTAGTTGAAAACTCAATTGATGCAGGTGCTGATAAAATAAGAGTAGAAATTGTTGATGGTGGATTAAAATATATATCAATAGCTGATAACGGTGCAGGAATTAATAAAGATGATCTACACTTAACTATTGAAAGGTTTGCTACAAGTAAAGTTGTAAATCTTGATGATGTATACTCAGCATCAACGTTCGGTTTTAGAGGAGAAGCGTTAGCTGCTATCTCATCTATATCAGATTTTAGTATAACATCTGGAACAAGCGATAATGAAGTCTATCAATTAATCTCAAAGTTCGGTATTAAAGAAGATATTAAACCGTCAGCTGGGCTTAAAGGAACAACTATTGTTATAAGCAGTTTGTTTGAAAACTTTCCTGCAAGAAAGAAGTTTCTTAAAGGTATTAAATCGTTAGAGTCTGAAATAATCAAATTCATTAGATCGTTCGTGTATCTTAATAACGATATAGAACTTGAATTTGTTGTGAACGGTAAAATTAATCACTCTGTTAAAAAAGATGAAACACTATTTAAAAAATTATCTAACCATTATAAAGATAAAGTGTTTCTTGAGGGTGAGTTCAGCAAAGAACAAGTAACTGTAAAAGTTGTTACAACAGATATCGAACATAGCAACAGACTTAGACGTGATAATATTATAATTGGCGTAAACGGTAGAGTTATAACCGATAAATCATTAATTCAAGCTGTATGCCAAGCGTACTACAGAATTATACCTGATGGTAACTCTCCTATCGCTGTTGTTGATATTAGATTAACGCCAACAGAGATGGATGCAAATGTTCATCCTGCTAAAGCTGAGGTTCGGTTTAAAGAATCTAAGTTGATCTATTACGCTGTGCTTGAAGCTACTAAATCGGCTATTAATAAATCTTCATTTTTCTCAACTGTACATCAATCAATCGGCAATAACGATACAAGTGGGAGAAGTAACAATACAGGTAGTGGGTACGATAACAGTTTCAGTAGTGGTCAAAATAAAAGGGAAGATACGGTACAGAGGTTTGATAAATATACGAACTCTCCAACGCTTGCCGATCATTATAAAACTGCAAAAACAGCGTATAGCCAATCAACAGATTTTAAGGTTCAAAACACATCTGTGTCTGAACCAGGCTTACTATCAAACTATGGAATAGCTCAACAAGGTAGCGATTTTAGCAGTGGAGATATTAATACAAATAGCGATAGTAACAGTTTATATTTTGATTCTGTGATGATTAATCAGAATGATAACTATAAAATCATCGGACAACTTTTCAACACTTTCATATTGATTGAAAGAGAGGGAGAGTTAATTTTTATAGATCAACATATAGCACATGAGCGTCTATTATATGAGAAAAAGATGGTTGATAGAGATAATGATAAATCATCAATTGTTCTGCATATCCCTATAAAAGTTAAATTAGAAGAGGATCTTGTAGCGATGATCGCTGATGATATAACTTATATTTCATCAATAGGTTACGTTATAAATTGTGTATCAGATACAGAGATAGAGATTTTAGAGATCCCAATAGCATCAGCAAGGCTTGATATATCAAAAGTGTTTAGAGAGTCTGTTGAAGAGATTTTTAGTAAAGGCTCAAGTCAGCATAAAGATAATAGACTCATATCAAAATCGTGCAGAAGTGCGATCATGGCTGGAGATATTTTATCTATTGAAGAGATCAGATATTTAGTTGATGAAATTATAAGATGTAAAAACAACCAAACTTGTCCACACGGCAGACCTATAATTTTTAAAATGTCGCTTTCAGAACTATCAAGAAAATTCGGTAGATAGATGACTATAGATATTATAACAGGGCCTACTGCATCAGGAAAATCATCGGTTGCATATGAGCTTGCAGAGAGAGATAGTCGTATTGAGATAATCTCAGCTGATGCGTTTCAAGTTTATAAATATTTTAATATAGGCACAGCAAAACCATCGGTTCACGAGCAAAATATATGTAAGCATCATTTAATAGATATTTTAGAACCTTCAATATCATACACAGCTGGACGGTTTTTTATCGAGGCTGAAAGATTGATAGATGAAATTATATCAAGAGGCAAGAAACCGTTAATAGTCGGTGGAACAGGTTTATATATTCAAACCTTAACTGATGGATTGTTTTTAGTGCCTGAGATAGATAAATCTATTAGAGAAAATCTAAAAAATGAGATTGATCTAAACGGATTAGAAGCGTTATACGAACGGTTGTTATTGGTTGATAATGATTACGCTGTTCGGATATCTGCAAACGACTCTGTTCGTATAATTCGTGCTTTAGAGATTTATGAAGCGTTAAATATGCCGTTAACAGAAGCACATAAAAGATATCATCAAGAGCCAAAATATAAGTATAGATTAAATGTTATTCATAGAGATCGTGCAGAGTTATACGATAATATCAATAAACGAGTTGAGGTTATGTTCCGTAACGGTTGGGTAGATGAGGTTGTCGCAATTATAGATAGAGCAGGGTATAATGCAGATATGCCAGCGTTTAGAGCGATAGGTTATAGAGATATCGCAGGACATCTACTTAACTACGGTAAAGATAGTTTTAATAGTGGTACAGAAGATGAGTTGATAGAGATAATTTCACGAGATACAAGACGGTTCGCAAAACGTCAATTAACATGGTTTAGAAGTAAGAAAGATGCACAATTTTCAACATCGAAAGAAGAGCTGATAGATCTATTGTCTAAGTAGGATTATCTTGTAGTTGAAATAATTAGATGTTGAAGTGGAGATATAATGATTGAAGTTAAATCCGTAAATATAAATACATTTAGAGATGATACAAAATATAATATTTTGTACGATTTATCACTTGATATTATTGAAGGTGAGATTTTAGGTGTAGCAGGAGAGTCAGGATCAGGCAAATCAGTTTTTGCTAGATATCTGCTTGGATTAAATGATAGTAATCTGATATTGAACGGCGGCGAACTTATAATTGATAATGATATGATCGTATCGGTTGATGATTATAAACGTATTAGAGGCAGAACGGTGTCGATGATATTTCAAGATGCAGCGTCAGCTTTAAATCCTACATTTACGATCGGTTCGCAACTTATTGATACGATTATGTTGCATAATCCGTTGATGAACAGGAAAGACGCTAGAATTAAGGCTATTTCGTGCCTTAGAGAGGTGGAGATAGATTATCCTGAAGATAGACTTGATTCATGTCCTCATCAACTCTCAGGGGGTATGAGTCAACGAGTAATGATAGCGTTGGCGTTAGCGACAGAGCCAAAATATTTAATAGCAGATGAGTCAACAACGGCGTTAGATAAATTGATTGAGCGACAGATTTTAGATTTGCTATTAAAACTTAATAAAGATAGAAAGTTAACGATTATATTTATCTCACATGATTTATCTATATTGGAGTCGATATGCGACAGGGTAGCTATTTTATATGCAGGGGAGTTGATGGAGATCGTTGATAAGGATGATATGAGAAGTAGTAAGTTTTCGCATCCGTATACGAGAGCGTTAAGGGATTGCGTTCCGAATATAACGAGGGAGACACTTGCCTCAACATTTAGATTAAAGACGATCACGGGACAAATTCAGCAGAATGATAGTGCTATGGAAGGACGTTGTATTTTTACAGATAGATGTACAAAGACTACGAATGAGTGTGTTAAATCTAAACCTAAATTTAATGGTAAATTCAAATGTTTTAATCCGATTAAGATTGATGAGAAGATATAG
>CAMQYB010000031.1 GCA_947039055.1 uncultured Deferribacteraceae bacterium | reverse complement strand
TACTTGTCGATTTGCGTTCGTGCAACTAGCGTGTTCGGATTTGTAACTTGTGTACTTGTCGATTTGCATTCGTGCAACAGCGTGTATCATCAGAAAATCATTTCAATAACTAAACAATTCATCAATACTTAAGTTAGCAATAACACCCACGAACTCAACAACCCTTTTTACTAAATATTAATTATTACTGCTGTTTCATCACAGTTCGGATATTTTGGACATTTAAGACAATCTGTCCAGATCTTTCTTGGCAGTCCTTCTATATCTGTTATATGAAAACCGTTATTTGTAAAAAAATCAACTCTATACGTCAACGCAAATATAGATTTAAACTCGTAACTTTTTGCTTTCTCTAATTTATACTCTAACAACTTTCTACCTATGCCCTGCCCTTCAAACCCTCTTCTAACTGCAAATGAACGCACCTCTGCGATATCTTCCCACATCGGATGCAACGCTATAACACCAACTATCTCACCGTTATCATCAACATATACTGAAAATTCATACAGCTTTTCATAAATCTCACTCAAGCTAATTGCCAACATAACGCCCTCTGATGCGTAACTATTAACTAACTCATGGATCGCTCCTGCGTCTGACACTATACAATCTTTTATCATCTCTCTTCCTACACTCAGTTATATTAAAATACAGTATCGTATATCGCAATAATATTTTCAAGTAATATCTCAAACTATATATACTAGACATAATCCATGTAATATTGTAATATTGATCAAAATATATTTTAATTTGGTGGTTATATGATTAACGAAAAGGTTATTGTTGAGTCCGTAGAAGTAAATTCTATCCTTGAAAGGATGTCTTTACAGATAGTTGAATCATCTCCTGACTTAAACAACCTTGCGATTATTGGGATAAAAAGAAGAGGCGTTAATATCGCTAATAGACTTACTAATCATATGAACAATTTTAATAAAAAAGGGTTTCTATACGGCGAACTTGATATAACTTTATATAGAGACGACCTAACTGAAATCAACTCTATTCCTGATGTTAAAGCATCTACTATTGAGTTCGATGTAAACAATAAAGTTGTCGTACTTGTCGATGATGTTTTATACACGGGTAGAACTATACGTTCTGCAATTGAAGCCATACTAGATTTTGGCAGACCTCGCAAAATACTCCTCGCTGTATTAATAGATAGAGGACATAGAGAGCTTCCAATCGAAGCAAATTTTGTCGGTAAACATATTCAAACAACATCAAACGAAGTTATACATGTGAAAGTTAAAGAGATAGACGGCATAGATGATTGTGTTGCAATCGCTACCATAGAAAAATAAGTATAAATAATAAACATAAATATCAATATAAAATATAAAGGATCGCTTAATGTATAAACATAAAGATTTTATATCTACCAAAGATCTAACACTTGATGAGATCGATTTTATTCTAACATCTGCTGAAGCTTTTCTTGAGATCGGTAAAAGAGAGATCAAAAAAGTTCCAACATTAAAAGGTAGAACTGTCGTCAATCTCTTCTTTGAAAACTCTACAAGAACCAGAACTTCTTTTGAGATCGCTGGGAAAAGATTAGGTGCTGATGTGATCAACATATCAGGTTCAACTTCATCTGCTGTCAAAGGCGAAACCTTGCTTGATACTGTTCGCAACATTGAGGCTATGAGTGCCGATATTATAACCGTTAGAGACTCTCACTCTGGATCTGTAAAATTCCTTGCTGATAACGTTGAAACTTCTATCATAAACGCAGGAGACGGACAGAACGAACATCCAACGCAAGCCATGCTTGATCTACTTACCATAAAACAACATAAAAAAGATCTGAACGGATTAAATGTGTCTATCATTGGCGATATCGAACACTCTAGAGTTGCTCGAAGTAATATTCATCTTATGAAAAAATTTGGTATGAATATAAAAGTTTTCGGCCCTCCAACCGTGATACCTAAAAATGTTGAAGTGCTTGGTGTAACCGTTGCTCATAACGCAGTTGATGCTGTAAAAGATGCTGATGTTATAATCGTGCTTAGAATTCAACGTGAGAGAATGGGTAAACTACTTATTCCATCTAATAGAGAGTACTGTCAGATATTTTCTATAACTCCAGAAATTATGAAACATGCGAAAAATGATGTTATGATTCTCCACCCTGGACCAATCAACAGAGGTATAGAAATCTCATCAGTTGTTGCAGACTCAAACAGATCATTTATTTTAGATCAAGTAGAGGCTGGTGTTGCTGTCAGAATGGCGATGCTCTCTATATTAGCTTTCAATAGATCAGGTGAATTATAAAATGAAAAATATACTTTTAACTAATTGTAAAATTGTAAATCATAACAGCACAACAGAGGGTGATATATTAATCGCTGGTGACAAGATTAAAGATATACTACCGATCGGTTCTCTATCTACAAGCATAGAAGATTTAGAGATTATAGATTGCTCTAACCTGCTCGTCTTACCTGGATTAATTGATATGCACGTTCACATGCGTGAGCCTGGACATGAGTATAAAGAAGATCTACTCTCTGCTGCTAAAGCCGCTGTCGCTGGTGGTGTCACTTCTGCATTATGTATGGCTAACACATCTCCGTGCGTTGACAACTCATTCATTGCATCATACATATATAATAAAAGTATAGCTGATGGATTAATTGATATCTTTCCGTACGGCACTGTTACTAAAGGTATGAAAGGTGAAGAGTTGACTGAGATGGGAGATATATTAAACGCTGGTTCAGTTGGGTTCTCTGAAGATGGTTATACGATTATGAACGCAGAAGTTATGAGACGTGCCTTAGAGTATGTAAAATATTTTAACTCGTTTATAGCTGTACACGCTATTGATGTAAACCTTCAAGGAACTGGTTCTATGAATGAGGGAGAGACATCTACTATCAACGGACTTAAAGGTATACCTTCTGAGTCGGAGTCTGTAATCGTCGCAAGAGATATTCAACTTGCAAGGCTTACTGGCTCAAGAGTACATATCTGTCATATATCTGCTAAAGAATCGGTAGACCTTGTACGCTTTGGAAAAGCACAGGGAATTAATGTTACGGCTGAAGTTACTCCTCATCATTTCTCACTCACTGATGAAATGTGTATGGATTATAATACTAACTATAAAATGTCGCCTCCTCTTAGAGAACAGAAAGATATTGATTCTATAATCGAAGCATTGAACGATGGCACAATTGATTGTATCGCAACCGATCACGCTCCTCATCAAGCTGATGAAAAATTTGTAGAATTTGCGTCAGCTCCAGTTGGCATTATAGGGCTTCAAACAATGATACCACTAAGCATAAAACTTATTGACGAAGGAAAATTCACATGGGAAAAATTTGTTAGAACTGCGTCATATAACCCCGCAAATATAATCGGTAAAGTAGATAGAGGTGAGATCAGAAGAGGCAAGAAAGCCGATATCACAATCATTAACCCTAACGATAAATATATTTTCAATGAGAGTGTTAATAAATCTAAATCTGTCAACTCGCCATACTTTAATAAAGAGCTTAAAGGCAGAGCTGTTAAAACAATTAAAAATGGTAAAATGGTTTTTGAAGTTTAAATTATTATAATTTTTTATTTATGATTACTAATTTGGAAAAACAAAGGAGTAAAAATGATTGAATCAAGATGTGGACTTAAATGTAGTGAGTGTGAATATAGAGAAGCAACAAACTGTCAAACATGTCTAACAATATCTAAACCTTTTTGGGGAGCAAAATGTCCTATAAAAGATTGTTGTGAAGGCAAAGTTTATAATCATTGTGGAGAGTGTAATAAATTTCCTTGCGATCTATTAACCATGTTTTCGTATAATAAAGAACAAGGCGATAATGGAAAAAGAATTGAACAATGTAAAATTTGGGCTACAAAAAAATAGTATTGTTTATTATTAATTTCAGGTAACTTATTTCTTGTAACAACTATCATGGTTGCGATTTAAAACTGTGACGTATATTCACTTTAACTGCGACGTATATTCACCCTCACTTTTTCTATATACTTGCAATCAACAACTATTAAAACATCATTGAAAAGAGATGATGCTCGCAACTATTAACTACAACTATAACCTCAACCACAATTATTATTAGTAGTTAACAATATCCACCCTATGCTTCATTGCAAATGATTTTAATTTTGCTAAAACTTTCTCAACTCTTTCAGTTTTTTCAGATCGTGATAATTCCATTAAAACCTCCCCCAAAAAAAATTAGTAAATATAATTATCTACTAAGATGGAATTCTGTTATGTTTAGCTATTTTTATAATTTTTATTTTAGCTAATATTTTCTGAAACTCCTCTGACATATAATCCTCTTCACCATTCTTTTTGATATACTCTCTAAAAACAAGTGAAACAGTGTCAAGGTAGTCTTTTGGAATGCTATCCATAGATCTTGATATGATCTCACTGAAATAATCTAGTGACTCATTATAAGGTCTCATTTCTGGGATAGATAAAATATAATTCCACCTCTTAACCCATAAATCAAATTGTGGGAATTTATAGATATTTTTAACGATAGCGATTGCAATTTTATCACTCTTGCTTGTCTTAAACCTGCTTAAATATTTATACACAAAATCAGCTGTGTAATCATATTTTGTAGCGATAAACCCGATAGCCGATACTAGATTTCTAACCACTATTTCATTGTCTTTATATTTATCACAGACATTCATAAGTTGTACGATATACTTCTTATTTACAAACGCTTCTTTTCTGTACTCTGTATTTTCTTCTGCTGCCTCTCTATTAATTAAAATTGAAATTTTTAAAACTTCACTCTCTGTCAACGAAACAGTTTCATCTAATAACTTATTTATCGTTTCTAGTTTAGTTAAAAACTTTTTACTCTCTATCTCAACTGCATCTAAATTCATCTAACTCCCCTCTTCTAAATAATTAATTCTACCAACTATAAATCTGGATCAAGAATATATAATTTATGTTGTGCTATATATTTTTCAAAATTTTCATACTGATCTGAATGCTCTAAATAATCGCCGTACGCATCGTATGCTACCGTGCATAACTCAAGAAAATCTGCATCGTTTTTATTTAACTTTTTTGATAACTCTTTTAAGATATTTAAGTTGATTTTAAAACTAGCTAAAACTTCAAGATCGTTACAGATAACATACGTCGGAAGCTCGTGTAGTGAGAAACCTATTGATGAAGATATCAACGCATATTTACTCTCAAGCGTTGCCTTATCTGCTGGATATATCTCTAATACTTTATTTGCAAGTTCAAGAGGTTCATACTTATATTTTGACACAGCACAAATAATAGATAGTGGGCTGTTGTAACCATTGACAGTATAGTGCCTGTAACCTGAGTTAGAATCTCCATCCATCAACTTCACATCTATAATTATTGAAAACACGTATAATAACGATTTCAAATCACCAGCTTCAATATCACGCAGTACGCATGGAGCTAACACTTTCTCCATAAATATATGATCATGTTTAAGCTGAAACCCTTCTAACGAACGACTAAACTCAATAATTTCATCTATATTAGGTATTACATCATATTCTGTATTTTTCCAAGCACTTAATACAATATGTCTCTGCTTTTTATCTTCTTTTTTAAACAGTTTATGAAATGGATATTTTATATGAATATCTCTAAAATCATTTAATATCTCTACCATAAAACATCCCCATAACTTAATTGCTACAAACTAATTAATTACTTATTTATATTTAGCGTTAATCTTTTTATATATCATTTCAACTTGCTCTACAGCACTACCTAAATAATTTTTAGGATCTGTCAACACAACTATCTCATCATCATTTAACAGTAACGACAACTCCTTATCGCTCTTTAATAGCTCAGTTAATGACATATCCGCTGGTGCATTTTTAACAGCTTTTTTCATCATGTCATACGCCTTACCACGTCCAACTTTTTCTACTAAAAAATTCATCACAGCTTCTGACATTACAAAATTGTTAGACGATCCGAAATTAGCTAACATCTGATCTTTATTAATTTTCAACTTAGTAAGCATAGCCGTTGCACGATCAATTGAAGTGTTACTAATCATAAATGATTCTGGGATAATAGACCACTCTAGTATCCACGGAGCACCTTGTCTAATATCGTTATGATTCATCATATCAGGTGCTGCACAAGCATACATCTTACCGTAATATGAAAATGAAACCATGAACTCTGATGCCCTAGGATTACGTTTATGTGGCATAGTTGATGATGCTCCACTCTCTCCCTCTGACAGTTCACCAATCTGATTTCTACCTAGATTATTTACATCTAAACCTAGCCTACCTAGAGTTGACGTGATTAATCCTACCGTTTGAACAACCTCAACATAACTATCTCTACTTGGGTTCCAAGGCGTTAATGCGATAGGAAGTTTTAGCTCTTTTGATACTAATTTTTGTAACTCTAAACCTTTATCTTTATACGGTGCTAACGTTCCTACTGTGCTTCCAAATTGAAGGTATATTCTTGACTCTACCTCTTCTAAACGAATATAATGTCTATCAAGTTCACCTATAAAAGTTGACATAAAAAGTCCGAACGTTGTAGGGATTGCATCTTGTCCATTACTTCTTGCAAGCATAATTGTTGATCTGTTTTCATACGCTATTTTATTTAATAAAAGTATAAGTTCTCTTAAATTATTTTTTGTAACAACAATCGCTTGTTTGATCTGCATAGACGTTGCACTATCCATTATATCTTGAGTTGTTGTACCAAAATGTAGATAGTTTTTAACATCAATATTACCTTTAGCTCTTAACTGATCAAGCATACCTTTTATGCCTCTACCAACTTTACGAGTTTGATCGCCTAACTTAATTAGATCGATATTTTTGATATCTAAAATTTCTATTAGAGATGTTGATGCTGATTTTGGAATGATACCTAATTTAGCTTGAGATTTTGCAATAGCTGATTCAACTCTCAACCAATTTGTGACTAAAGATTTATCGTTAAATATCTCTCTGATCTCTTCATTGCTAAATAATGATGAATAGATATCTGACTCAAATACTGATATCAAAGAGTAATCGCTACCACTTTCATTTGCAAAAACAATTGTTACTGGAAATAATAATATTATAAAAAAACTTAAAAACTTCATATAAACACCATTGTAATAATTTAGATACTTGTTCAATGATTAAAACTCACCAAGGAGCATCTTCACGTATTTTATTCCACGAATATACCATCTTACTACAATCTGATTCTATCTGACAATCATAATTTTTTCGTTTATTTTTAACATTTATACAACCATTAAAAATTGCAAGTGCTTGTGTACTGCTTGTGTAATATTCATAAATAAATTCAAACGTCCATTTGCCACTATTAACATTTGAAATAAGTTTCTCTAATGATAAATCTATCCTGCTTGTATGAAAAAACTTTCTAAACAAATTGTACCTTTTGAAAATATAAATATTACTCCATGTATCAAAATCAACAAAACGAAGCTCTGATTTTTCTGTGCGTAACATATTTCCGAACGGGTTCTGCTTATTATTTTCACCTATCCAAAAACCATAATCATCAAACTCCATCACTAGATCATCTCCATCTAGTGTGATTTTTGTGACGACACAATCATGAAGTATAATATCGGGATAATCATTTTCTGATGAAAACTTCCACATATTTTTTTTTACTCTCCTAAAATATTTTCATCAAACTAAGATATTTATTTTTTAATTTTTATTAATTTTTTCAAAAGTCCATTTATTTTAGTAATCACTTTCTCAGCGTTTGGAGTTTCAATATCTGTTGGCAATAATCTTGTTTGTGCCCAGACTTTTCCTTTATCATCTTTATAAATCGCAATCTTTAAAGGTAGCTCGTAACTCCATGCGATATTAGAGTTCATTAATTTTGTGCCAACTTTCGGATTACCAAAAATAATAACTACCGATGGGTTCATTTTTACTCCAACTTTTTTCGCAGAGTCTGTATGATTAATTACTGTAAATATCTTCAACCCTTTAGATTTAATATCTTTCTCTAAAATTTTCACAGCTTTATCAACAGTGACAGATAGCTCATTTTTTATAACTTCTTGTGCAAATAGTTGTGTCGCAAACAACTGTGTTGTAAACATAAGTAACGCTAAGACTAATATAACTTTTTTCATAATAATTTCCTTTTATTTCATTAATATTTATATTGTAACATAAAGAGTTTTGTTACTCAAATTTTTCTTTCTTTTATAATCTCAATAAGTTGTTTAATCACTTCATCCTCTGTATATCTTATTTTATTTATATAATCAATATGTTCGATAATTGTAGAAATTGAAAGCTCTTCACGCTTTAAACTATCGATCGTTTCAAGTATATATATTTTTAGATTGTTATCACTCATACCTGCACCTTTTATAAATAACTGTACCACCTTCATGCACTTGGTACAACAATGGCACTATCTTAATTAAAAAATAGTGCCACTTATATTGTTAAACTTTAAAACATAAAATCACATAACTAAATCAATATATAATCAACCTAAACTGTGAAATTTATAGTAAAATTATTTTGCTTCTATAACGTTTACACCCTTTTCTTCTTTAACAACATTACCTTTATTATCAACTGCTTCTGCTTCGATAACTTCAACACTGTTGCCTTTTGCATCTTCTGCTTTTGTATCAATAACTTCAACACTATTGCCTTTATTATCTTCTACTGTTATATCGATAACTTTAACGCTGTTACCCTCTTTATCAGTTTTTTTAACATCAATAACTTCTACACTGTTACCTTTAACGCCAACAGCCTTAACATCTGTTCCTTTAACTTTATTGCCGTCTGCATCTTCTGCATCAATTTCAATAACTTGAGCTTCAACCGTGCCGTTATCAACACCAGTACCGATAGCCTCTATTACTTCTTCCTCTGTGTCATCTAAAATCATTAGACTTGATAATAGTAATGCCATATCTTCTTTTGTGATATCACATGGAACAATGTCTCTTGCTCTATATAAAAGTAATCCGTTATCATCTGTCACTGTTGCTTTATTTGAAGTGTTATAACATTTACCAGCTTGTAATACATTGTTGTCATATATAAACTCTGCATACGTGTTACCATCTGCATAATAATATTTCTCTGCACCAGATTTATTATCGTTTATATACATAGCCTCATATTGTACAGAACCGTTATCTTTATCTTCATAAGATTTAACCGAACCATTTAACATATCTGCTGAGTATGTACTCTCCCATGATATTTTTCCACTTGGATAATAATTTTTACTTACACCACTTAATTCGCCGTTAACAAAATTGCTCTCGTTAGTAATAATACCCTTGTCTGTAAATGTTTTCTTAACACCATTGATTTTTCCGTTTACAAAACTTGACTCAATCCAAATAGCTCCGTTATCATAATACTCACGTAGATATCCATCTAAATAACCGTTCTTATAAGTTGCTTCAACTAACTTTTTTTCAACTAAAACCTCTGTGCCACTACTGTTATCCGATACCATATACGAATCAATAAGCGTACCCGTGATACCTTTACCTTTTTTATCTACACATTTTCCGTATACCGTATCACACTTTACATCACTTGACTCGTAAGCTACAACTTCAACTTTACTCTCTGTTACAACCTCTTGTGCATGACCGATTGCAGTAGTTAAAAAAACCGACATAAAAATAATTAAAAAACTGTTTTTCATAAATAAATCTCCTAAACGTTGTAATTGATACTGACTAAATAAATAAACTAAAAATAATCCTAATCTCTAAACAATACTAAAAAAAAACTCAATACTAAATTATCTATATTTTTACAACTTTATCAACCTATAATTTATGGAGTCTATCAACGCTTGATAACTTGCATCAATAATGTTTTCTGCAACTCCAACTGTTGCCCAACTCTCGCCTGTTTCATTATCCGTTGATAAAATCAGTACCCTAATCGTAGCCTCCGTTCCATTATGCGATGAAAGTATACGAACCTTGTAATCTGATAGAACTATATTATCTATCTTTGGATAAAATTTAGATAACGCTTTACGGATCGCAATATCTAACGCATTAACTGGACCGTTACCGTTAGCTGCTGTATGTTCTAACACTCCATTAACTTCAAGAATAACCGTAGCCTCTGATACATTTGATGATGCATCCATCTCGTTAATCTCATCTATTACACGGTACTTTTTGATATCAAAAAATGTAGGTAACTTATTTAAACTTTTTAATATCAATAGTTCAAATGACGCCTCAGCTCCTTCGAATTGAAATCCTCTATTCTCTAACTCTTTCAATTTATGAAGAAGTTTTACTATCGCCTCATCGTTACTATCTATATCTATACCAAAATCTTTCGCCTTATATATTAAATTACTCTTACCTGATAAATCCGATAATAAAACCCTCTGAGTATTACCAACTAACTCTGGACTTATATGCTCATACATCGACGAATCTTTCAATATAGCAGAAACATGAACCCCACCTTTATGTGCAAACGCTGATTTACCAACGTATGGTTGATGAATGTCATGCTTGATATTAGCTAACTCATTTACAAATCTTGACAACACTCTTATATCTTTTAAATTCTCTTTAGGGATACAATCATAGCCGTATTTAAGTTGTAAGTTCGGTATAATAGATACAAGGTTAGCGTTTCCACATCTCTCTCCAAATCCATTGATCGTACCTTGAACATGTCTTGCACCGTTTGCAACTGCTAATATAGAGTTCGCAACTCCAACGTCTGAATCGTTATGAGCGTGTATACCGAACGGGAAATCGCCTAACTTCTCTTTCACAGCTTTTACAATCTCTACAATCTCACTCGGTAAACATCCACCGTTTGTTTCACATAATATAACCGTATCAGCTCCAGCGTCCCTTGCTGTTAATAACGTCTGTATAGCGTAATCTGGTCTTGATTTATATCCATCAAAAAAATGTTCAGCGTCGTAGAATACTTTATCAACTCGTGATTTTAGATATCTAATCGTATCATCAATCAACTCTAAATTCTCTTCAAGTTTTATGCCTAACGCAGTTTTAACATGAAAGTCCCACGTCTTACCGAATATTGTAAGATTAGGAACATCAACTTTTAATAACGCCTCTAATGTTTCATCTGTTTCAGCTTTTCTGTTCACTCGTCTTGTTGATCCGAATGCTGTTACTCGTGATGCATCAATCTTCTTCCACTTGATCTCATTAAAAAACTCTATATCTCGTGGATTAGAACCTGGCCATCCACCCTCTATATAATCTATACCGAAATCAATTAACTTCTCTGCTATACGGACTTTATCCGATACAGTAAAATTGATCTCCTCACACTGAGTACCATCTCGTAACGTCGTATCGTATATAACTATTTTTTCACTCATCTCTACTCACTAATTTTATCTAATATTATTAATATACCCTGCAACACATCTTATTGATCAAACGATTAAGATATAAACGTATCGTGCAACGCTTTTACTGCAAGCTCTGTCTGCTTCTCTTCTATTACACATGAAATTTTGATCTCACTTGTTGATATCATATCTATATTTATATCGTTCTTATATAACGTGTTAAACATCTTTGCTGCTACTCCTGAATGGCTTTTCATACCTACGCCTACTATTGACACCTTTGCTATATTTTCATTCGACGTGATACCTATTGCACCAACTTTCTCTGCTAACTCTTTACACACTGCTAATGATTTTACTAGATCAGTCTTTGGAAGAGTAAATGAAATATTCGCAACTCCGTCTCGTGCAGTATTTTGTATAATGATATCTATATTGATATTAGCCTCAGCTAAACCAGTAAATATATCCGATGCTCTGCCTGGCTTATCTGGCACACCTGATATAGTTATTTTTGATTGATTTTTATCTGACGTAACGCCTGTAACCATAACCTTTTCCACTCTGCTCTCCTCCTTTGATGTCACTAACGTTCCTGGTAGATCCTCTAATGATGATAAGACTACTATATCAACATTGAAATTCATTCCAAGCTCTACTGATCTTGATTGTAATACTTTTGCTCCAAGTGATGCTAACTCTAACATCTCTTCATGAGATATAACATCTATCTTCTTAGCGTTCTTAACTATACGTGGATCAGCTGTATACACGCCGTCAACATCTGTATATATCTCACAACAATCTGCCTTTAAAGCAGCTGCTACTGCGACAGCTGTTGTATCTGAGCCACCTCTGCCTAATGTAGTTATATCTAAACTGTTTGGATCAAAACCTTGAAAACCTGCAACAACGCATACATAACCTTCATCTAACGCTTTAACTAATCTCTCTCCCTTAACATCTAATATTCTTGCTTTAGAGTGAGATTTATCTGTCTGCATTCCGATCTGTATGCCTGTAAATGATTTTGCCTTATGTCCGATTGATATCAACGATTGTGCTAGTAACGGTGCTGATGCACTCTCACCTGTTGAAACTAACTGATCGTACTCTCTATGTGAATAATCTTCATCTATCTCATTTAACAACTTAATTAATCTATCAGTCTCTCCTGACATAGCAGATACTACAACTACAACCTTATGCCCTGCATTAACCTTCTTTGCAACAAGAGTTGCTACATTCTTTATACGATCAACCGAACCTACTGATGTTCCACCGAATTTCATTACTATTAAAGACAAAACATCCTCCATAATATTTACATAAATATATTCTAATTATTATTAAAAATTACATATCGCTTTTGCTACTGTTTTTTAAGTTATCTACACTTTTCTATTAAACAACATATATGACAACTATCTAAGTT
>CAMQYB010000030.1 GCA_947039055.1 uncultured Deferribacteraceae bacterium | reverse complement strand
GTTTAGCAAGTGTGATAGTTTATAAAAATTGCGAACGGTTAGTTTTCAAAATTTGTAAACATTGGCTCAAATTTAAAATATCTATACTATCACCACACAGAGCGATGAAGTCCATAAAGTTTTGTATAAATAATTGTAAATAGTTTAGTAAATTTTGTATAAATAATAGCAAAGAATTCAGTTATAAAAGTTACAGTATGATTGTTCGTAAAAGAGAGATAAAGATAAGATGTCAGATGAGATAACAGTAGTTATAGATGGGCACTCTGTTGCATACAGAATGTTTTATGGTGCACCTCCGTTAAAAGTTGATGACACTCCAACAGGGGTTCTTCATCTATTCTTAGCGGTTGTGGATAAGTTAAGAAAGCTTGAAGGTGTAACTAATGTCATCGTTGTTTTTGACTCTAAGGTTAAAAATTATCGACACGAAATGTTAGCTGAATATAAAGCAACAAGAGAGTCTATGCCAGATGATCTAGTTATCCAAATGGGGATATTGCAAACCATTATTCCATTAATCGGTTTAGAGCAGTATATCATTGATGGCTATGAGGCTGATGATGTGATAAGCACATTAGCTAAAGATTTAACATCTAAATCTGAAACACCGAACGATCTCACATCTAAAGTATATATAGTGAGTAAAGATAAAGATTTACATCAGTTAGTTGATGACAGAGTTTTCATATACGACTATAAAACGAATACAGTTTTTGACCGTGATAAAGTTCATGAAAAGTTTGAACTCTATCCAGAAGATATTCAAGATATGCTAGCCTTAGCAGGTGACAGTTCAGATAATATTCCAGGCGTTAAAGGTGTCGGACTTGTGACTGCTAAAAAACTATTAAGCGAGTATAAAACGCTTGATGGTATTTACGATAACATTGAGCTAGTTGCAGGTAAACTAAAAGATAAGTTGATAGCAGATAAAGAGATGGCGTATCTTTCAAAAGATCTTGTACAATTAAAATATATTGAAAATTTTGAAAGAGTTACAAATCATTTAGATGCAGAAAGTTTAGTTCCTTTATATGAAAAGTATGGACTTAAAAGACATCTTGAAAAATTGATTAAGTCTAACGAAAGTGTAAATATTGAAATCAAAAATGATTATGAACCTTTAGTAATTTTAGATGATTTCACTCCTACTGTTACGATATTTTACGAAGATGAAATCTATTTAGCGAACGCTAACAATTATAGATTAACAGATAATTTAGATGTAGTAACGGAGTTCTGTTACGATATAAAATCTATCATCAAAAAGTATCCTAATTTTTTAACTTCTAAAGTTATAGATATCTTATTAGTAACGTATCTGATTGATGCAGATGAGGGTGGATTAACACCTAAAAAGAGTGAAGATAAGGAGATCTTTTTTGCAAAAGTAGTAAGTAAATTAGATTTAATAAATGAGAAATTTAAAACTGATGATGGGCTTAGTGATCTATATTATAACCTAGAATTAGAGGTAGCTATATCGCTTGCAAGAATGGAGATCAACGGAATAAAAGTTGATCAAGATATTATTATATCGTTAGAGGCGAAGTTAAAAATCGAGTTAGATATATTAGTTGAAGCGATTAAATCTGAAACAGGCGATGATATAAATCTCAATTCTCCAAGACAGCTTGCAGTTTATTTATACGATGAGCTACTGTTAAAACGTGTTAGAAAAAGTAACTCAACCGATGTTGAAACATTGAAAGAGTTGAAATATTTAAATCCAGTTTACTCTCCACTCATAGATAATATTTTAAAATATAGAGAGTTGAATAAATTAATTTCAACTTACACATTAAGCTTATTAGAGTTTGTTGAAGAAGATAATAGAATACACACATTTTTTAAACAAACAGGAACAGCAACAGGTAGGCTATCATCTGTTCAGCCTAATATGCAGAATATTCCAGCAACGGGAGAGTATGCAACAGCTGTACGATCGGCGTTTATATCTGAGGCTGGTTATAAATTATTATCGTTTGATTACTCACAGATTGAACTTAGGGTTTTAGCACATCTATCAAAGGATGATAATCTTCAACTTGCATTTAGAGAAGGTATAGATATCCATGATTTAACGGCTAGAGGAATTTATAATTTATCGAGTGATGAAGAGGTAAGCGACAGAGCAAGACGCACGGCGAAAGTTGTAAATTTTGGAGTGCTGTATGGACAGTCAGCGTTCGGTTTATCAAAAGAGATAGATATATCGGTAGCAGATGCGACAAAATTTATAGATAGATATTACGATACTTATAATTTAGTTAAAGCGTATAAAGATACGGTTATAAAAGAGACTGAAGAGAAGGGGTACTGCGAGACTATACTGAAACGAAAAAGGTATATTCACGGCATTAACGATAGAAATTTCACGATTAAATCAAGAGCAGTTCGTATGGCGTTAAACGCTGTGATACAAGGTTCAGCTGCTGATATAATAAAGCTTGCTATGGTTGAAATTGATAAGTATATAATAGAAAATAAGTTAGATGTTAAACCTCTTTTACAGATCCATGATGAACTGATATTTGAGGTTAAAGATAGTATAGTTACAGAGTTTGAATTAAAAGTTATAGATATAATGCAGAATATTATAACGCTTGATATTCCTTTAATTGTGAATAGTTATGTTGGTAATAATTGGGGAGAGATATAAGATATGGCTAAGATGAATGATATCTTGAAAGAGAATTATGAGCTAAAACAAGAGTTAAAAAGTATGGTATCGATGGTACGTAAGAACGAGTCTATATACAAAGGTTTTAGGATAGTTGGTTTTTCATTACTTGTATCGGATACGGTTTTAGAGATTTCAGATACGGCGTTAAAATATCTTGAAGAGATTTTCAATCTTGATAAAGCTGTGATATTTTTCAAAGAAGATAGTTACGAAATTTTAGGCAGTGTAGCAGATGATATAGCGAGAGTTAAAATTGTTTCAGCCGATGCTTTTAGATATACATTTTTAGAGAAAAGAATATATAACGGAAAAATTGATGCGTCAGTTCATGAAGATTTTAAAGTGCTAGAGGGTGATTATTCGTATATCTTATCGCCAATCAAACGTGATAAAGATATTATAGGTGCAGTGGGTATGTATAGTTTAGATGAGAAAAGATTTGTGTTAGAGAAAAATTTTGATTTCATAAATGATCTATCTATCTTCACAGCGATATCAATAAAAAATTTAAATAATAGATATTTATTAGAGAGTAGTAGCGATGATAATAAGTAAAGATGATAAAAGATTAGATGAGATAAAAAATAGAAATGAGTCATCAGACTCTAAATATGATGAAACGGTAAAGACGATTTTAAATGATGTTAAGCTTCAAGGTGATGAAGCTTTATTCTCATACACAGCGAAGTTTGATAGATTGAATTTAAGTGCAGATACGGTTCGTGTAACCGATAAAGAGATCGATGATGCAGTCGCAACTGTTGATAAAGAGTTTACAGAAGCGTTATCAAGAGCAAGAGATAATATACTGTTATTTCATTCATATCAGATCGAGAAAAGTTGGAATATTGAAACCTCTAAGGGATCGATATTAGGTCAACGAGTAACGCCTCTTGAAAGGGTAGGCATCTATGTTCCAGGTGGCAAAGCGTCATACTTTTCATCTGTATTAATGAACGCATTACCTGCTAAGGTTGCAGGAGTGAAAGAGATTGCAATGGTTACTCCTGCGGTTGATGGATATATAAATCCTAAAGTTTTATTAGCTGCAAGAGTTGCAGGTGTTACAGAGATTTATAAAGTTGGTGGAGCACAAGCGATCGGAGCATTAGCGTATGGAACGGAGAGTATTAAGAAGGTTGATAAGATTGTAGGTCCTGGAAATATATATGTAGCATTAGCTAAAAAATCTGTGTTTGGATTAGTGGATATAGATATGATAGCAGGTCCAAGTGAGATCTTGATAATTGCAGATGAGCATGCAGATCCGTGCAAAGTGGCAGCAGATATGTTATCTCAAGCAGAACATGATGAGCTTGCAGCATCGGTTACGATTACTAACTGTAAGCTTCTAGCAGAAAAGGTTGTTACGGAGCTTAAACGACAGTTAGAATTATTGCCAAGAAAAGATATAGCACAGAAATCTTTAGATAATTACGGAGCGATAGTTGTTGTAGATACTCTTATAGAGGCAGCCGAGATATCTAACTCATTTGCACCAGAGCATTTAGAGTTATATATAAAATCTCCTATGGAATTTTTACCTAATATTAAGCATGCGGGTGCGATATTTATGGGCGAGTATTCACCTGAGGTTATAGGTGATTATTATGCAGGACCTAACCATGTATTACCAACTGGTGGTAGTGCAAGATTTTTCTCACCACTAGGCACATATGATTTTATTAAGCGTTCGTCTACTATATGTTACAGTAAAGAAGAGCTTAATTTTGCATCAAAAGATGTTATAAGATTAGCCTCAGATGAAGGCTTAGATGGACATGCAAATAGCATCATATATAGACAAAATAAATAAATTTCTTTATTTATTTGTAAATTATGATAAACTAACAGACTTATTTTAGATTACTAAATATATTTCTTTAGTTTTATAGAGGTTTATTGTGAAAATAATATATAGCACAATTAAAAATAATGTTGTAGAGATAGATAGATCATTTGAATTTGAAGATTTTTTAGATATTTATCTTGTAAAAGAATTTAAAGGTAGACTTGAAAAAGTTGGTAAGCGATATATTTTAAGTGGTGATTTATCGTATTCGTTGACATCTAAATGTGATAGATGTTTAGAGAGTATGGCGGTAGACGGCGAAGCTGTGATATCGCAAGTTATATCTAATGTAGAGATTGTGAGTGATGAAGTTGATAGTGATGGATTGACAGATGAAGAGATAGATGTATATGTTACAGCTATTGATCATTTTGATATAGATGAGTTTTTACGAGAAGAGGTGTTATTATTGGCACCTAGTAAAAAGTTGTGTAGTGAAGAGTGTGGTGGAATAAATTATTAAGATATGTTTAATATTTTAAGTTAAAACGATAGTTCGATTAAGTATATGAGTGTGTTATAATGCTGTATATATTATTAGTAGAACACTAAGGAGTTTGAGATGGCAGGACCGAAGCATAAGGTAACAAAAAGTAGAATTAAGATGAGAAGATCACATCACAGAGCAGCGACATTAAGCAGTGTTAAATGTTCTAAATGTGGCGAGTTAAAATTAGCTCACGCACTTTGTTTAGCATGTGGATCATACAATGGTAGACAAGTGATCAAAGGTAAGTCAGAGGTTTAAAAATCTGTGGAGGTTTTTCGCTATGATGATATCAGTTGATGCTATGGGTGGCGATTACGCTCCCTCTGTAGTTGTAAGAGGCGTAGTCGATGCTCTGATGAAATATTCAGATATTAGGGTAACCCTTATCGGCAATAAGGATATCGTAATGCGTGAACTTGGAAGCATAGGTGCAAGATCCCATCCTAGGTTATCTGTGATGCACGCTGACGAGGTTATTCTTATGGATGATGTTCCATCAGAAATTGTCAGAGGCAAGAGACGTTCATCGATGCACTTAGGATTAAAACTTGTTAAAGAGGGTAAAGCTGACGCATTTTTTTCAGCTGGTAATTCAGGTGCAATTATGGCAGTGGCTATGGTTACATTAGGAATGCTTGAAGGTATTTCACGTCCAGCGATAGGATCAGTACTTCCAGCCTCAGGTAGCAGAGAGAAGTTTTTTATGTTAGATATCGGAGCTAATGTTGATTGTAAACCAGAACATCTTGTAACATTTGCAATAATGGGTTCGGCTTACGCCAATAGAGTTCTGAATATATCTAATCCATCAGTGGGCTTACTTTCTAACGGTGAAGAAGAGGGTAAGGGAGACGCACTTACAAAAAACGCATTTCCACTTTTAAGAGATTTAAAGTGTATTAACTTTGTTGGTAACATTGAGGCTAAAATTCTTTATAAGGGTGAAGCTGATGTAGTTATTAGTGATGGGTATGTTGGAAACATCACGATTAAAGTCACACAATCTGTAGTTGCTATGATTTTCAAATCTCTAAAAGAAGAGATCGGTAAATCGTTTAGAGCAAAGATCGGTGCACTTCTCCTTAAAGATGTTTTTCATAATGTAAAGGCAAAGGGCGATAGTTCTGTATACGGTGGAGCACCATTACTTGGTGTAAACGGAGTATGTATTATAGGACATGGTGGATCTAATCAGATAGCTATAACAAACGGTATCCGTGTTGCACGAGAGGCTGTTTTAAATAAGATGAATAGTGCGATTATTGAGGGCTTAAAGAGTCTATAGAGGGTTTCTTTCTTTTGTAGTAATTAATATGTAGGTATATATATAATACATATTATAATATTTGTTTGCTAATACAACAATATTTGTTATAATGCTAGTCATTATTTATCAAAATTGATATACAGATTTTTTGTTATTATTGATAGATGTTTATATTGAGAGGATAAAGGAATAGTATGTCAACAGCGATAATTTTTCCAGGACAAGGATCTCAACAACTGAAGATGGGTTTAGATTTCTACAATTCATTTGATGAGTGTAGATCACTGTTTGAGCGAGCAGACAAGGCGTTAGGTTACTCTATTACAGATATTATTTTTAATGGTAGTGAAGAAGATCTTCGTTTAACGGCAAACACACAACCAGCATTATTAACGGTATCGATGGTTATTTGGAGTGCAGTATCAGATCGTATCAGAGCGTCATATTTTGCAGGACATTCATTAGGTGAATACACAGCAGTAACAGTAGCAGGTGGAATGTGTTTTGAAGATACGGTTGTTGCAGTTCATAACAGGGGCAAGTTTATGCAAACAGCAGTTCCACAAGGACACGGTGTTATGCTAGCTGTTTTAGGTATGAAATGTGCTGATGTTGTAGCAGTTTGTGAAAACGTATCTGAGAAGGGTTCGATTATAGAAGTTGCAAACTTTAACTGTGATGGACAAGTAGTTGTTGCAGGGCACGCATCGGCAAAAGATAGATTTATAGAGACGGCAAAACAAGCTGGAGCAAAACGAGTTATAACGTTACAAGTATCAGCACCGTTTCATTGTTCGTTAATGGAGCCTGCCAAAATCAATATGGAAAAATATCTTAGAGATATAACGATAAGTGATTTAACAACACCTATCATAAATAATATTGATGCAGAAGAAGTAACAAGTTCAGCAAAAATATTTGATGGCTTAGTTAGACAAGTTTCAGGCTCAGTTAGATGGTCAGAATCAGTTCAGAAAATGCGATCATTAGGTGTTACAAGATTTATAGAAATCGGAGCAGGTTCGGTATTAACAGGGCTTGTTAAAAAGATAGATAGCGATGTTGAGGTTTTTAATATCTCTACGGTAGAGGATCTAAAAAAGCTAGACTAGTCGGCTAGTACGTGGGGCTATGGTTGTTGGGGTTGTTAGGGTTGTTAGGGCTAGGTTGTTGGGGTTTAGCAATTAGGGTATGTTTGGTAAAGTAACACAAGTTGGGGGCTATGTTTAGCTAGTTGGCAAAGTTGGGGGCTAGTTGGCAAAGTAACACAAGTTGGGGGCTAGGTTTGTTTGGGCTAGGTTTGGACGCTTAACAAAGGTTTGAAGGTTTAAGCAATTAGTAATTGGACAGTTGGCAAGGTTTAGCAAAGTTGGGCTTAGGTTTGTAAGTTGGCAAGGTTTAGCAAAGTTGGGCTTAGGTTTGTAAGTTGGCTATGTTTAGCGAAGTTGGCAAAGTAACACAAGTTTGACTTAGGTTTGTAAGTCAGTAAACTTAGTTGGTTAGTTTGACAATTAGATTAAGTTAATAACTTAGATTAAGTTTGATTACAATTTAATTTAGGCTAAGTTAATAACTTAGATGACTGTTTGCAAAGTAATGAATTTGATTAGATTACTTACTTACATCAAACTCTTAGAGAGGATTATAAAAAATATGATATTACAAGATAAAGTAGCGATAGTTACAGGTTCATCAAGAGGGATAGGGGCAGCGATAGCTGAAAAACTTGCATCAGCAGGTGCATCGGTTATAGTCAACTATTCATCATCAGCGAGCCATGCAGAGCAGGTTGTTTCAAATATTACATCAGCAGGTGGCAAGGCTATTGCTGTTAAAGCTTCTGTGAATAGTGAAGAAGATATAAAGATGCTTTTTGCAACAGCAGAGAAAGAGTTTTCTACAACAGCAGATATTCTTGTGAATAACGCAGGTATAACAAGAGATAACCTTCTTATAAGAATGAAGAACGAAGAGTTTGATGATGTAATAGATACAAATGTTCGTTCAATATTTTTATCAACAAGATTAGCTGCGATACAGATGATGAAAAAACGTTACGGAAAGATAATTAATATATCTAGTATAGTTGGATTTTCAGGAAACCCAGGACAGTTCAATTATGTTGCATCAAAAGCAGCATTAACGGGTATGACAAAATCAGCAGCATTAGAGTTAGCTTCAAGAGGAATTAGAGTAAACGCTATAGCTCCAGGTTTTATAGAGACAGATATGACAGCAGCGTTAAAAGACGAATTTAAAGATGAGTATAAGAAAAAGATACCGCTTAAAAGTTTCGGTACAGCGAATGATGTAGCAGAAGCGGCACTGTATTTAGCTTCACCAGTGTCAGATTATATGACTGGTCAGACGCTACATCTTAATGGTGGATTGTATTTATAATTTCATTGCTTTAAAATGTGATGTATAATAAAAATAGAAAGAAGTAACTATATTTAGAGGAGGAAGTTAAATGTCTACTATTGATGAGAAAGTTCAGAAGATAATATGTTCTCAGTTAAACGTTGATGAGGCTGATGTAAAACCAGAGGCATCATTTATTGATGATTTGGGTGCAGATTCACTTGACACAGTACAATTAATCATGGCTTTAGAAGAAGAATTCGGTATTGAAATACCTGATGAAGAGTCTGTAAAGATTAAAACTGTTATTGACGCTTTAGATTATATTAAAGCAAATTCTAAGTAATAGTATTGAAATTATTAGAGTTATGAGGGTATATTTATTATAAGTATACCCTCAATACTTTATAATTTGGAGGGGTAATTTTGAGTAAAAGACGTATAGTGATCACTGGGCTAGGAATGGTGACTCCTATTGGTAATTCGGTTAAAGAGAACTGGGAATCAATTCTTTTAGGTAAGAGTGGTGCTGGTGATATAACAAGATTTGATGTATCAGATTTTGCAGTAAAAATCGCAGCAGAAGTGAAGGGTTTTGATCCAGAAAACTATGTTGATAAAAAAGATGTAAAAAAGTTTGACCTATTTATATTTTACGCATTAGCTGCGGCAAAGGAAGCGTTTGAGCATTCTGGTTTAGCAGAAAGTGGTTTCAACCCAGAGAGAGTTGGTGTAGCGATCGGTTCAGGTATAGGTGGTTTTTATACTATTGAGCAATCACATGAAACAATTAGAACAGCTGGTGCAAGAAGGGTTTCTCCTTTTTTCATTCCTGCTGCGATAATAAATATGGCTAACGGACTTGTGTCTATAAAGTTTCAATTAAAAGGTCCTAATATATCAATTGTTACAGCTTGTGCATCGGGTACACATTCGATCGGTGATGCAGCACGTATTATTGAAAGAGGCGATGCTGATGTAATGGTTGCAGGTGGTGCTGAGGCGACAGTTACTCCGTTATGTGTTGCAGGGTTTAGCAATATGAGAGCGTTATCAAGAAGAAACGATGAACCTCAAAAAGCTAGTAGACCTTTTGATAAAAATAGAGAAGGCTTTTTAGTTGGTGAAGGTTCAGGAGTGCTTATTTTAGAATCTCTTGAACATGCAACTGCACGTGGTGCAAAAATATATGGTGAAGTAGTTGGTTACGGAATGACAGGTGATGCATATCATATAACTATGCCAGATGAAACAGGTAGTGGTGCATCAAGATGTATGAACTTAGCGTTAAAAGATGCTAATATTTCTCCTGAAGATATAGGTTATATTAATGCTCATGGCACATCTACACCGTTCAATGATATGATCGAAACTAGAGCTATTAAAAAAGTTTTTGGTGATTATGCTTATAAGGTAAAAATCTCATCAACAAAATCTATGACTGGACATCTTTTAGGTGCAGCTGGAGCTATAGAAGGGATATACTCTTTACTTGCTCTAAACAATTCAATTGTCCCTGCGACAATTAATCTTGATACTCCTGATCCTGAATGTGATTTAGATTACACACCTAATAAGTGTGCTGCGTTAGATGCAGAGTATGCACTATCTAACTCTTTTGGTTTTGGTGGGACAAATGCAACATTAGTATTTAAAAAATATGTTGGCTAAGTTAGTAAAAAACCTTGATGAACTTGAAAATATTATTAACTATTCTTTTAAAAATAAAGAGTTGCTGATTGAAGCATTAACTCATAATTCATATTCAAATGAGAACAACCTTTCATATAATTATGAAAGGTTAGAGTTCTTAGGTGATTCGGTATTACAGCTGATTATATCAGATTACATATTGAAAAACTTTTCTGGTTTTGCAGAAGGTGAGATGAGTCAATTACGGGCTTATCTTGTTAGTGAAGATTATTTAGCATATCTTGCAAGAGAGTTTTATCTGCAAGATTTTATTAAGTTAGGTAAGGGTGAAATCTTATCTAATGTTCATAAATATCCATCAATATTAGCAGATGCTTTTGAGTCATTAATAGCAGCGATATATCTTGATAGTGATTTTAATATAGCGAAAGATTTTGTTATTGGTTTCTTTAAAGAGTCTATCCATATCGCTGTAAAGGATCAGTTATTTATAGATGAAAAAGGCGAGCTACAACGTCTATCTCAAAAGCATTACAAGGTTATTCCTGTGTATACGGTTATTCACACAAGTGGAAGAGATCACGATAAAGAGTTTACTATTGAAGTTTCGGTTAATGATGTAATAAAAGCTACAGCCGTCGGTAAGAGTAAAAAATCTGCTGAAAAATCAGCTGCATTAATTGCAATAAAAAAGATGAAAAAAATGGTAGACACTGATCAATAAAAACGAAAAAACTAAAAAAATCATTCCGATATTTATTCCATTTCTAGGTTGCACTCGTAGATGTATCTACTGTAACCAGAATTTAATTACTGGTGTTAAAATATCTGATGATGATTTTTTTAAAGATGTTAATGATCAGTATAATCGGTTCACAAAATTTTCTGATAAGTTTGATACGATTGCATATTACGGTGGTAATTTCGGTGAGCTTGATAAAAGCTTAAGGATCGAATTATACGATTATGCGAAGAGATTGAAATTCAAAAACATTCATTTTTCAACTTCTCCTGAAACCATTACAGATGAACTCACTCAAGAAATTAAAAAATATAATATTACATTAGTTGAGCTTGGAGTTCAGTCGTTAGATGAAAACACTATAACCTCAAATGGCAGAGCGTACACGTTTGACGATGTAGAAAAAGCGATCACAACTTTATCTAAAATAGCTGATGTTGGTGTACAGGTCATGATAGGAATGTATAATCAAACTGCGGTGTCTGTGATTGAAGATGCAAAAAGGTTGTCAAAATATCCGATAAAAACTGTTAGAATTTATCCAACAGTTGTGATAAAAGATACGGTGCTTGAAAGTTATTATAAGAAAGGCGAGTACACTGTTATGGATTTATCTGAGAGTATACTTCTGTCGGCTACTGCGTATATTATTTACAGATATCATAAGATAGATATACTTAGGTTGTCACTACCTGATAATATTGATACTGACGATAATATTGTTGGTGGGTTATACCATCCAGCATACGGTGATATAGTTAGAACAGCTATCGCACTATATTATTTAGAGTTAGGTGGCGAGTTTAGAGGTAGTCGAAAAGATATTTATAATTACTCTGGATACAGATCTATTATTAAAGAAACGTATGTAGATAAGTTTATAGATGATGATAGTGTGGAGTGTATTAGTTTAGATAAGATAGTAGATTTTATATATAAAAGGAGTGAAGGCTTTGAGGATAACAGCAGGCTACTTAAAAGCGAGACAGCTAAAATTATTAAAAAACTCAGATATTAGGCCAACGACAGATAAACTTCGTTCGATGATTTTTTCTATTTTGAGCACAGATATAATTGATTCTTCGGTCATAGATATTTTTTGTGGCACAGGAGCGTTCGGTATAGAGGCGATAAGTAGAGGTGCTAAATTTGTATCGTTTATAGATAGAAATGTTGATGCATTAAAAGCTAATATAAATTTAATTTCAGATAAAGATTATAGTATAGTTAAGAAAGATTTTTTAAAATTTAATGATAAGAGCAGTGTGGTTTACGATATAGTTTTTATAGATCCACCATACGGAGTTTACAGTAGTAAAAGTATATTAGATGTTGTTCATGAGAATGTTTTGTTGACGGAGAATTCTACTATCATTTATGAAGAGTTTTATAAGACAGATTTTCCATCACACGATTTATTTAATATATATGATGAACGAAGAGCAGGCGATACAACTTTAAGATTTCTCAGTAAAAAAATATAATAATAGTTTATAATATCAAATTGTTGTAGAGTGTATCTACAAAGGTATTAGAAGTTTTACTATAAACAGATAATGGAGAGTTCAATGATTGGAGTATATCCCGGCACTTTTGATCCTTTAACTTTAGGACATTACGATATCGTTGAAAGAGCAAATAATGTTTTTGATGAACTGTATGTAGTTATCATGCATAACAATGAAAAGAACACACTTTTTTCAACAGAAGAAAGAGTTGATATGACAAGAAATGCGTTGAAAGATTTTAAGAAAGTAAAGGTTGAAAGTTACTCTGGTTTAATGGTTGATTACTTTAAATTGAAAGAAGCTGATTATATTGTAAGAGGGTTAAGGGCTGTATCAGATTTTGAATATGAGTTACAGATGGCACTTATGAATAGAAGTTTAGAGAGTTCTGTTGAGACGTTGTTTTTGATGACATCTCAGAAATATATATTTTTAAGTTCAAGCACAGTTAAGGCTATAGCTAGTCATAACGGTGACGTATCAAAATTTGTTCCACCATGTATTCTTGAGAAAATAATAGAGAAGAAAGGTCAATTAGAGAAATAATATATGTGTACAAAATATTATCAAGTTGCTTGATTGAAGTATGATGATATTGCTGTGAAAAAAGTATATAAAATAATATGTAACTCTACTCATAATTATGAGTAGGGTTATTTTTTTATGCATAATTAATTTTTTATTATCAAATATGCGTTTAACTTTTAGTTGTGC
>CAMQYB010000029.1 GCA_947039055.1 uncultured Deferribacteraceae bacterium | reverse complement strand
AGATACAACACTTGATATATCTGGATTTACAAACCTTACGAGCCTTAATGTACAAAATCTAGCAAAACTTGAAGCACTTGATCTATCTAAACTCACGAAACTTACGAAACTTAATGTACAGCATCTAGCAAAACTTGAAGCACTTGATCTATCTGCACAGACGAACCTTACGTACCTTATGGTAACTTTGCTTGGTAGCGTACCAACACTTGAGCTAGCTAAACTCACGAACCTTACGTACCTTGAGATAGGTGATCTAAATCAATTAAATATACTTGATCTATCTAAACTCACGAACCTTACGAGCCTTAAGGTACAGGGTCTATATGAACTAACAACACTTGATCTATCTGCACTCACGAACCTTACGGAGCTTTATTTAAGTAGTCTTGGTACATTAAGTACGCTTGAACTATCTAAACTCACGAACCTTACGGAGCTTAAGGTAGAGTATATGGGTAACTTAACAACACTTGATCTATCTGCACTCACGAACCTTACGAAACTTAGTGTAAGTAGTCTAGGTATAACAACACTTGATCTATCTGCACTCATGAACCTTACGAACCTTAATGTAGAGGGTCTAACTATAAGCGAGTTCGATCTAGCTAAACTCACGAACCTTACGAACCTTGCGGTAAATAGTCTAGCTAACATAAAAACACTTGATTTATCTGCACAGACGAACCTTACGAAACTAAGTGCAAGTGGGCTTGATAAATTAGATACACTTGATCTATCTGCACAGACGAACCTTACGAGCCTTAATGTAAGTTCGCTTGGTAAATTAGGTACACTTGATCTATCTAAACTCACGAATCTTACGGAGCTTTATCTAGAGAATCTAATTTTACTAACAACACTTACTCTACCAACTGGGGCAACGAATCTTACGAGCCTTACGGTAAATGATCTAGGTCTATTAGCCAAACTTAATCTAGCTAAACTCACGAACCTTACAAAACTAAGTGCAATCGATACAACGAATATTACTGGGTTTAATGATATTAAAAACAACCTCACAACTATAGCGGTGTCACTTAAATCTGTAACAAACCTTGCCGATATAACTGGCATGGTGGACAAAACTAAAGTAACAGAATTAGAGTTGCGTAATTATACAATTACAACACTTGATATATCTGGATTTACGAACCTTACGAGCCTTACAGTAAATAATCTAACTGCACTAAATAAACTTGATCTATCTAAACTCACGAACCTTACGTACCTTAATGTAGAGAATATGACTGGCTTAACAGAACTTGATCTATCTAAACTCACGAACCTTACGAACCTTACGGTAAGTACTCTAGCTGAAATAAAAACACTTGATCTATCTAAACTCACTGCTAGTTTAACAACTTTAGGATTATATTCTAACACTATCCTTGCAACATTAAATCTAGGAACTACATCATTTATAAATAAATTAAAAGTGACAGGAAGTGGAAATACGAAGTTAACGGAAATTGGACAAATCACCTTCTTGAAAGATGAAAACATAAAGATCAGTTTAAGAGATCCAATTATTAGGTATCCTGCACTTTAATATTTTTTTTAAAAGATAGAGAATTATAATGAACGCTGATTTTATCGGCGTTCTTTTTTTATCTATAAAACTAGTCCTACAACTCCCTTATCGGCATTCTTTTTTTATCTATAAATAAACTTAATTTATCTCTCATATCGTTCTTTTTTTTTGCATAAAAATACATATAAAATTAATCCGATAGCTCCCTTATCCTTATCCTTATCCTTCTACTTTTTCACTATTTTTTATCTATAAATAAACTTAATCTATCTCTCATATCGTTCTTTTGTGTTTGCATAAAAATACATATAGAATTAATCCGATAACTCCCTTATCGGCATTCTTTTTTTATCTATTTTTTATCTATATATTTTGACTGATATTTATCATATATTTGAGACTATATACGTCTACCTAAACCAATAGCAGAAGTAATTATGAACCGATAATTAAAATATAAAACCGTAAAATAGCACAACAAAAAAAGGATAGATTTAACTCTATCCTTTTATGTATAATCTACAAATTAGTTAAAACTAATTATTATAAATGTTTATTGATCGCATCAACATAAGCAGTGCGTGGTTGAACTCCGATAAACTGCTCTACAACTGCACCATCTTTAAATAATAAAACAGTCGGAATACTCATAACGTTATACTCTGCTGCTAACTCTTGATTATCATCAACGTTAACCTTAACAACGTTTGCTTTGCCATCAAACTCTTTCTGTAACTCGTCAATAACTGGAGTTAACATCTTGCATGGCATACACCAATCTGCCCAAAAATCAACTAAAACAGGTACTGATGACTTCAGTACTTCAGACTCAAAATTACTTGTGTTTATCTCTACTGACATATCTAATCTCCTCTTAATACTTTTCAATTATTTATCAAATCAACTCGCATTATCTATCTATTTATGCTAATTGTCAACAAAAAATGATTAAGTCTATTATCTTAATTTAAATTTTATACTCAATTGCAAATAGAACTTTAATCTCTTACTACTCAGCTGTAAATAGCTATTACATAACTAATTAATTACAAATATACACGTCTGCTTATCTATGCACGAAACACAAGTTTCAGAAAACGAATACTTGCACCCCATAGATATACCAAGTCTTGATATAGCAAAATCATACTTCGCTGGATCTCTCGGATTTAAATCTCTAAAATAACTACTGATCTTATCAAGCGATACTTTAGGAGACGCACTACTCGATACTATGCCCATATTAACAGCCGCTCGTTTTATATGAGTATCAACTGGCATATACAACATACTCGGTTGAAAAATCTTACCCTTCCATAAACCTAAATCAATCTCATCTTTACGAATCATCCAACGCAAAAACATCATCAATCGCTTCGATGCAGATTTACCAGGTATTGGTAATAAAAAATTCACACCGTTCGTTATCTCTTTAAACTCTTTACGGATATCCGTAATTGCAAAACTTAAACAATCATCTATCCCTTTATCTGCATGACGCTCAAATATAGATCTGATCGAACCGTGTCTATCATATAACCTATTCATCGCAAGTGAATAACTTGAAACATCTGCTACTGTTTGAAATCTATAATACATACTGTCATTACTAAAACTGTTCAGCTTGATAGGATCTGTACCTGCATAAGCAAAATAATTTGATAAAAAACTTTTGATAGCTTTAACATTACCGTATGCAAAAAGTGCAGATGTGAACGCTATAAACTCTGTGTTGCCAGAAGCTGTATGAGGAAAATATATCGGATCTGTATCTACAAAATCCTTAGAGTTATACCTCTTATAAATTTCTTCAAAATATTCCTTTCGCTTATCTTCACTCATTAATTAACTCACCGACTAACTCATCTGTCAACTCATCGTTAAACTCTTCAATACCTAATCTATTAATCTCTATCTCGCTACTTTTAAGCCCTGCCGATCTAAAGAATTTTAACATATTAAATGCACCTTGTGAGGTTACTTTCATCTCTAATATATTATCTGCGTGCGATATAAGATACTCATCAATGAACACTTTTTTCAATCTACCTTTCTTATCTTCAACTTCATAGAAATTTGTTCCACCATTAAGCAACTTAATAAATAGATCGTAGTTGCTACTCGTTAGTTCTAATTTAATTTTCAACGAACTATTTAATTTCAATGATTGTATCTTTTCAATATTTTTAAGCTCAATACCATCAACCATGCTTTTATTAACTTCTTCAATAAAAGTATCAAGATTTTCAATCTCTGCCCTAATAAGCAAGATCTCATTATCGCCAGATACTCCAACTTGTAACGGTTGAATTAATACAATTCTAGGTTGAGGATTAAACCCCTCTGTATATGCAAGATTAACTTTGCAAATATCAAGCGTATGGTTAATTAATCGTACCGTATCAAGTGTTGATAAAAATTTTGCAGCCTTATCTTTCTTATATCTTATAAGGTAATTAAAATAATTTTTTTCATCTTTTTTATCATTATTATTCGCAATGTCACTTTCACTTTTAGTACCTAAACCATTATCAATCAAGAACTTTTCATCAATTGGTTTAGCGTTCGTAACTTGTATAACTTTGAAATCACACACGCCACAAGCAAAACATTTCCCTCTTCTGCAATCATCAATCATCGCTTCATTTTTTGCAGCTTCAAACTCTTTAAGCTTAAACTTTTTAGTAACACCTGTATCTATGTTATCCCACGGAAGCACATCATTTGCATCATAATTTTTCTCGGCTATGTTTAACATATCAACACCGATCTCGCTTGCTGTATCCGTCCACATATCGTAATTAAAAAACTCATGCCACGGATCTAAATATCCACCCTTCTCTACAATTTTCTCAAGAAGATTGCCGATTGATTTATCTCCTCTTGATAGAACAGCTTCAATTTTTGAGGTTTTAATATCATGATATTTAAGTTTAAATCGTGTTGGAGCGATCTCTTTTTTTAATAACTGCATTTTTCTATGAAACTCATCAGCTGTATTTTGTCCTAGAAATTCAAAAATTGTATGAGCTTTTGGAACAAAATTTGATATTGAAATCGTAACATTAAATGATCGTTTATTAGCTGCATGATATATCTTTCTTGCAAGCTCAATAATATCTTTTATATCGTCATCTGTCTCAAAAGGTAGACCTATCATAAAGTATAATTTAACAGATGTAACGCCACACTCTGACGCTAATTTAATAGAATCAAGTATCTGCTCTTCTGAAAGATTTTTATTAATAACCTTTCGCATTCTTTCAGAACCAGCTTCAGGTGCGATCGTGAATGATGAACGACGAACACCTGTGATCTCTTTAAACAACTCTTTACTAACTGAGTCTGCTCTTAATGACGGTGTTGATAATGACGTATGTTTAGAGTCTAACCCTCTATGTAAATTCTCTATAAGTGGAGTTATCTGTGAGTAATCTCCTGTTGATAAAGATAGTAATGACACCTCTTTATATCCAGAATTTGCAGCTTGATTCATCGCTTCATTTGTAATGTTTTCAACCGACCTTTCACGAACAGGACGATATATCATCCCTGCTTGACAGAACCTACAACCTGCCGTGCAACCTCGTGCGATCTCTACAGTTATCCTATCTTGAACAGCTTCTAGCATAGTGATTAACGGTTTCTGTACACCCTTACTTTCTGCAAATGTTTTTGAAACATCTCTAAGTGGTCGCTTATCTGGATCAATTAAAGGTATATAAAGAAATGTATATTTATCGTTAAGATAGATTAAAATATCTTTTTTAGATTTTGATTGTGATTTTAAATCACCGATCTCTTCAACAATTTTTGTGATATGATCATCAGCTTCACCGATATAAAAGATATCCATAAATGTTGAAATCGGTGCTGGATTAAATGTTGCACCACCACCCGCTATAATAATCGGTGTGCTATTATCATCCAATCTATCTTTTGATCGTAAACTAATATCTGAGTTTTTAAGGATAGCAAGGATCGTTGTATAACTTAATTCATAAGCTATAGAAAATCCTAAAACATCAAAATCTTTCAAACTTTTAGAGTGTTCAATAGATCTAAAAATATCGCTACCAAACATCTCTACCGCATCTACCCACGGTGCAAAAAATCTCTCACAAGATATTTTATCTGATCTGTTTAAAATATCATACAGCAATCTATAACCTAAATGCGATGAACCAATCTCGTATATATCTGGAAAAATTAAACAGAACGATGTGAGCTCATTATGATTATCTTTTTTAATACTATTTATCTCACTACCAACATATCTTCCTGGTTTTGAGATGTCTAACAACCTATTATTTTTATCTAACATATTTCCTTAATCAATATCTCTCCATTTTCTTATATGAATGGAATTAACTATACCAAGCATAGAATAAAATGAGAGTAATGATGAACCTCCGTAACTTATAAACGGCATAGGGATACCAACAATCGGCATCATACCTACCGTCATATATGAATTTATCATAAACTGAAAGAATATATACGCAGCAACTGCAAACGCAATAACTTTACCACCTGCATCCTTCTGCTGGGACGATATACTCAAAATCCGTAGTAGCAATAAAAAGAAAAGAACAACTACACAAAACCCACCTATCAAACCAAACTCTTCATTGATAACTGAATATATAAAATCTGTATGTCGCTCAGGGATAAAACGTAAATGTGACTGAGTACCTTTTAAATAACCTTTACCACTTATACCACCTGAACCTATCGCAATTTTAGATTGGATAACATGATACCCACTACCAAACGGATCGTTCTCAGGATTTAAAAATGTCAAAACTCTATCTTTCTGATAATCTCGTAAATTACTCCACCCTAGCGGTGCAATAAATAGTAGAGATATAAAAATCATTATAAGTGTTTTTCTCTTTACTCCAAAAAATAAAATTATCGACGACCATACAATAAAATATGTCATCGCTGTTCCTAAATCTGGTTGTAAAAATACTAAGAAAAATGGTGGAATAAGTAAAACTGATTTCTTTAAAATATTTATAATACCAAATGGCTTTCCATCAAAATCCATAAAAATCTTGCCTAATGTGATAACCCAAATAACCTTAAAAACTTCCGATGGCTGTATCGTAAGAGGACCTATAGATAACCAACGCTGTGCACCCATACCTATAAAACCTGTGATCTCAACAATAATTAAAAGAATAATACCTAAAGCATAAATATATATTGAATAAAGAACTAACTTACTATAATTTATTGAAGAAAAAACAAAGAATGAAACTACACTTATTGCAAGCCACATCGTTTGTCTTTCATAATATGGTTCAACTTCGCCTAACGACGGATCATACCCTGCTGAATATATAGAGACAACTCCAACTGTAGAGAGTGAAAACATTAGAAGAAATAGTTTGTAATCTGTACGACTAAAAATAGTTTTAATTCTTTTTAACATAGCCTAGTTCCTTCATCTTTTTAACAATCTGTCCACCAAGTGGAGCTGATGTCTTACCACCTGAACCACCATTTTCGACCATTACTACAATCACATATCTTGGATTATCTGCTGGAAAAACTGCCGTGAACCAAGAGTGATCTCTCCATAATTCTGGTATCTCGCTATCTTTCATACCTTCTGTTTTTTTAAGAGACACAACCTGTGCTGTACTTGTTTTACCTGCGATATCTTTAGTTCTGTAGCTAATAGCTGCTCGTCTTGATGTACCGCCAGCTTTATATACTGAGTCGACTAACCCTGCTGTTATTATCTTAACAAATTTCTCTGGAATTTCTATTGAGTCTAACTCTTCTGGAGTTAATACAGTTGTTTTGTTATCTATATTAGATATAATTCTATCAACTACTCTTGGTTTATACACCTTGCCACCATTAAAAATACTTCCCATCATAACAGCTACCTGCATAGGAGTTGTGATAGTGTAACCTTGACCGATAGACGTAATTATTGTTTCACCTGGAAACCATACTTCATTTTTTCTTTTCTTCTTCCACTCTCTTGATGGGAAAAAACCTTTCTTCTCATTTGGAATATCTATACCTGTTAATCTGCCTAATGAAAATAGATTTGAATATTTTTGCATAATATCAATATCTAACAATCTGCCTAAATTATAGAAATAAACATCGCAAGAAACTGCTAACGCTCTTTGAAGATTAATCTCGCCATGTCCACTACGTTTCCAACAATGATAATTAAAATTTCTATTTAAAATATAGTTACCCGTACACTTAAATTTAGTGTCCTCTGTTATAACCCCTTCCATCAAACCAGTTAACGCCATTAAAACTTTATAAATTGAACCTGGAGGATACGCTCCTGCTATCGCTCTATTTAATAAAGGTTTATCTGGATTGGTTAACAAATTGTTCCAATCTGCTTTAAGTATAAATGGTGAGAAAAATCGTAGATCATACGATGGTGATGAAACAAGTGATAATACAGAAAAATCCTCTATATCCATTACAACAACAGATCCTCTTCTACCTACTAAACTATCTGAAATAAATTTCTGTAGTTCATAATCAATTGTTAAATATAAATTGCTACCAGGTACTGGGTCTTTCGTTACTAATATTTTTGTAAGACGTCCAAAACTGTCCACCTGAACCTGTCTTGCACCATCGAAACCTCTTAAATTATCTTCATACAGTTTCTCTATACCATTCTTACCGATCGTCTCACCGTATCTTGATTGATTACTAGCATCAAGATCTATATCAGCACTTGTAACTTCACCAAGATAGCCGATTAATTGTGATAATGATACTCCATCGTAATACTCTCGCATTGATCGAAGATCTATACTAAGTCCGATAAAGTCTGCTGAATGTTCTAAAAAATATGCTGTCTGCTCAAACGTTAAACCTCTACTGATCACCGTTGGTTGATAAAAATAACTCTTACGAATTATCTCTTTCGTGCTTGCAACATCAAGATATACCTGCTTACTAATATTGTCCAATAAACCATCAAGATCAACAACATCTTCCTTAGTTATAACTAATTCATACGTTGGAGCATTTTTCACCAATATCTTGCCGTTTCTATCAAGTATAAAGCCTCTCTCAGCCAATACTTTAGATATACGTATTCTATTTGTGTCTGATAATTCAAGAAATGAGCTATAACCAATAACTTGTAGATAAAATAATCTAGCTAGTAACCCTATCAAAACTATAAAAATTACGATTATTGTTAAAGAAATTTTTCTTTGAAAGTAATGTGATAATTCTTCTTTTACGGCTCTAAACGACATCCATTAACTCCGCAATATAATGTATAATGAGATAAATAATAAAATCTCTTATAACAAATGTAGTTAGAACTAAAATATAATCATTTGATACAAGTCCCATAACAAATATATTATAAGCATTAAAAATAAGTAACGCACCAAACGCCCTACCAACTTTAACCAATACACTATTTGCTGAGATAAGAATATCAAATCTAAATTTTATTAAACTCAGAAAAATAAAGAATAAGACATTGATCCCTATCATAGAGTCGATAATGAAGTCATAGAAAATACCGAAAATTAGAGAGAATTGTACTATCGTATCTTCATTTATTCTATCCATATAAAATAAATACAATATCATTATATAGTTAACTCTACTAATCGATGCAAACGTCGTATATGAAACAACGTAACATAGCGAAAGTAGAATTGTTAGCGATATATAATCATTCTTTAAAATCTTTAATAATGAATACGTTTTCAAGTTTGTAAAAGTCCTCGAACTGTTTTATAGTTACTTTCTTAAATAACCCCTTGTTACTAACCTCTATCTCTGACACCTGACCTATAGGGATACCTTTTGGAAAAAGTTTTCCAAGTCCTGATGTTATAAAATTATCGCCAATAGAAACATTATCTAATCTATCGTAAAAATCGACCCAAATTCCACCAGCTCCATCTCCACGAACAATTCCAAAAGCTCTTGTTTTACTGTTGATAACAGAAACATTCGACGATGCTGCAAGTATTAATTCAACCTTACTACTCTTAAGATACACATCCGTCACCTTACCAACAAGACCGTTAAAACCTATCACAGGATCGTTCTTTAACACACCGTCTATCGAACCTCTATCAATTACAATGCTTTTAAGAAATCCATCACCAAGTCCTATTACATTTGCAGGAACTGTAGAAAAATCAAAAACTTTATTGAATTTTAAGAACGACTCAAGATGTTCGGTAACGATAAGACGCTCCCTAAGTAAGGAGTTCTCAAGATTGATTCTATCAAGCTCTTTCTTCATCTCATCATTTTCTTCTTGTACGCCAATTAAATGAACGTACGAATCCCATATTGATGATGTTGATGATAAAATACTTGACGCAAAATACACCACTGGATTTAACACATTGCCTATTAAACCCTTAAATGGAGTAGATAATTCTTTATTTCTCGATTGGAGAATTATTAGAAGTAAACAGAAAAAGATAACAAAAACTATTCTTTGCCATTTAAACATTTATAAGTATACTATTCTATCGTTACTTTTTTAAGCAGTTCATGGTCATCTAAAACATAACCTGTTCCTAGAACAACTGCTTTTAACGGATCATCAGATACAATTATCGGTAATCCAGTTTCATGCGATAAACGCTTATCAAGATTTCTAAGTAACGCTCCACCACCCGTTAATACAATTCCTCTGTCAACAATATCTGCTGAAAGTTCTGGTGGAGTTTTTTCTAACGCTAAACAAACAGCCTCAACTATTTTAGCTATTGAATCTTTTAACGACTCTCTAACCTCTTCTTCTGAAATATTAATCGTCTTAGGGATACCTGTAACAATATCTCTACCTTTTATCTCAACTGATCCACCTTCACTAGTTGGAAAAGCTGAACCTAATTTTATCTTTAAATCTTCTGCAACACTATAACCTACTAATAAGTTATATTGACGCTTGATGTAACTTACGATACTTTCATCCATCTCATCGCCACCAACTCTAACTGAGTTAGCGTAAACTATTCCTGATAAAGAGATAATCGCAACTTCTGTTGTTCCACCACCAATATCCACAACCATATTTCCTGATGGTTCTTGAATAGGTAATCCAGCACCGATCGCTGCAGCCATAGGTTCTTCAATTAGAAAAACTTCACGAGCACCAGCTTGAATTGCTGAATCTTTTACAGCACGTTTTTCAACTTGTGTTACACCTGATGGTATACAAATAACCATTCTTGGACGAACCAAAGTTTTACGGTTATGAACTTTTAATATAAAATGCCTAAGCATCTTCTCTGTTATATCGTAGTCTGCTATAACGCCATCTTTCATCGGACGAATAGCAATAATGTTTGCAGGCGTTCTACCTAACATGCTTTTTGCTTCTTGACCAACAGCTATTATCGCACCAGTATCTCTGTTAATTGCCACAACAGACGGCTCGCTCGCAACGACCCCTTTACCTCTGACATATATCAACGTGTTCGCAGTACCTAAATCTACTGCTATATCACTTGAAAAGTAGTTATAAAAATGACTCAAAAACATGATGCTAGCCCCTCCGAATATCAGACTAAAGCTAACATACTTATAAAATATTTGCAATACTTAAAATATTTACAATATATAGAGTATCTATTATAGTTTGAATATCTGCATTGTAATGAAGATGTGTAATATTTCATTTTTTTACAAGACTTAACCTATTTACACATTCAGGATGCTTAAATTCATAACATATTTATAAAATACAATTGTATCAATCTTTAAATTATTTAATACATATAGATTATTTCAACTGTGAAATTGCTCTCCATATATAGCATAATATTTAAAATGTATAATTAGCTAAATTAAATTTCAATTATTTTCAAAGTTTAATCAGTAAATGTTTCCATTATCTTTCTTCTTATTGGATGACGTAATTTACGTAAAGCTTTCGCTTCGATCTGTCTTATACGTTCTCTAGTAACATTAAACTTTTTACCAACTTCTTCTAATGTATGATCAGATTCACAGTTTATTCCAAAACGAAGTCTAAGAACTGATGCTTCTCTTGGACTTAATGTATCTAGTAACACATGAGTATGTTCTCGTAATTTTAGATAGATAACTTCATCTGATGGATTTCTTGATGATTTATCCTCAATAAAGTTACCTAGACTTGAATCTTCATCTTCACCAATCGGAGTCTCTAACGATACTGGTTCTTTAGCTATTTTCATAACTTTTTTAATCTTCTCAATCGGGATATCCATCTGTTTAGAGATCTCTTCAGGTGTAGGTTCTCTTCCTAAATCTTGGTGAAGATTACGTGTAACTTTCATCATTTTGTTGATAGTTTCAATCATGTGAACAGGAATACGAATTGTTCTTGCTTGATCAGCGATAGCTCTAGTTATTGCTTGACGTATCCACCATGTTGCATAAGTAGAAAATTTATATCCACGTCTATATTCAAATTTCTCAACAGCTTTCATTAAGCCGATGTTACCTTCTTGAATAAGATCTAAAAACTGTAATCCTCTATTAGTATACTTCTTAGCGATTGATACAACTAAACGTAGGTTTGCTTCAATCAATTTAGATTTAGCACGCTCTGTTGCTCTCTCCCCTTCAGATAGGTTTTCATAGATAACTTCAAACTCTTCTCTATCTATCCCTATTGATTTATATACCTTTTCACAGTTTGACGCAGCTGTTGTATACTTTTTAGCGATTAAATCTGACTCTTTAACATCAAACTTAGCTTTTTTACATATTGTTAAAACTTCATCTTTTGATAGAAAGTTTGCTTTTTCGTCATATTTATATCTGATTAGGTTACATATTTTTTTGATATCTGCTCTTGCAGAATTGATAAATGAATAGATTGATTTAATATCTTCAGCTATCTGACAGATTTTATTGAAATTCAATTTTATCTCTAATAATCTATCTGTCGCTTCATTGATATTAGCTTTAATTGATTCTTTAATAGCCTCAACTTTAGTTGCCGACATACTCTTACGTGGTGTACGAATTTTTTTATTTAAGACGATATCTGCTCTTAACTTTTTAGTTATATCCTCAATCGTTTCAATAAATTGCATCTTTAAAGCGTGTTCTTTATTTAGTTTATTTTCATTTTCAAGCTCTTCATCAACTTCATCTGCATCAGTTTTTATATCGTCGTCCATATAGGTTTCTTCTTCTATATCTATTACATCTTTAAGCTTGATCTCTTCATTTTTAACATCTTCACCCATCTGCATGATCTTTTCTGCAGTTGTTGGAAATGATAGTACAGAACAGATAACTTTACGTTGTCCTTCCTCGATATTTTTCGCAACAACAATCTCTTCCTCTCTTGAAAGAAGTGGAATATTACCCATCTCTTTAAGATATAATCTAACAGGATCATCTGTTGGAAGACCTTCATCAATTTCGTCACTACTATAACCAGTATCAATTGCTAAGTCTTCATCAACTGGCTCTTCATCAATTACAATAGCAGTAGTAAACAAAGTGTCCTTCTTAGATTTGTTATCAATCACATCAATCTTTAGCTGTGAAAGAAGTAACAATATCTCCTCCATCAAATCGACCGATTGCATCTCTTCTGGTAAACCTTCATTGATCTCATCAAATGATAAAAAACCTTTCTCTTTACCTAAAGCCACTAACTGTTTTACTTCTGCACTTTTAATTTTTTTAGACATACTCGCCCCAAACTTATTTATATCGTAACCTGCAAAATAACTTACTTCTTCAAACTGCTTTACTGTACCTAAACTAACTAACTATTGTGTGTAAAAACACACTT
>CAMQYB010000028.1 GCA_947039055.1 uncultured Deferribacteraceae bacterium | reverse complement strand
ATATCTTTTTCGAGTGGATATTTTTCAAAAGCCCATCTAGCGAATTTTATAACTACATAGTCGCCACTTGGAACATATTTATCTAATGTACCGAATTTATAATGAGGGATTTCTGATAGAAGAATTCCTGCTGCAAGTTTTGCAGATATATAAGCTATCGGAAAACCGGTAGCTTTAGAAGCAAGAGCAGATGATCTTGATGTTCTTGGATTGATTTCAATAATAACAATTTTTCCAGTATCAGGATCGTGAGCGAACTGAACATTTGTTCCACCAGTTACACCTACGGCTTCAGCAATTCTCCAAGCTTGCTCTTGTAATCTATCTTGCGTTTCTTGTGATATCGTTAACATCGGAGCAGAGCAGAATGAGTCTCCAGTATGTACACCCATCGGATCTATATTTTCGATAAAGCAGATAGTTATAATATTTCCTGCCATGTCACGTACGATCTCTAACTCTAACTCTTCCCAACCGAATACAGACTCTTCAACAAGTATCTGATTGATCATTGATGCAGATATCCCAGTTTCAGCTATTTTTCTAAGTTCGTCAACGTTATAGACGATACCTCCACCTGTACCACCAAGTGTGTAAGCAGGTCTTAAAACTACAGGATATCCGAGTTCGTTTGCGATTTTTTCAGCTTCTTCAACAGTGTATGCAGGAACAGATTTAGGCATATCAATACCGATTTGTTCCATAGTTTCTTTAAAGATAATTCTATCTTCACCTTTTTTGATCGCTTCAAGATTGATACCTATAACTTCAACGTTATATTTTTCAAGAATTCCAGCGTCATTAAGTTCCATAGTTAAGTTTAATCCTGTTTGTCCACCAAGGTTAGGGAGGAGTGCATCAGGTCTTTCTTTTTCAATTATTTTTTCTAGTCTATAGATGTTTAGAGGTTCGATATAGGTTATATCAGCCATTTCAGGATCAGTCATTATCGTTGCTGGATTAGAGTTTACAAGTACAACTTCGTACTGAAGCTCTCTTAATGCTTTGCATGCTTGTGTTCCAGAATAATCAAACTCACAGGCTTGACCGATGATTATTGGACCTGATCCAATAATAAGAATTTTTTTTAAATCACTTCTAACAGGCATGTTGCCCTCCGTATAATAATTAAAACGGCTAATTATATATCTTTTAGACAAGATGTCAACCACTTTATTTGAATACTCAATATTATTCCGATTATAGACTTGTTATTTGAAAATTTGTTATAGTTTTAAAGGATAGCAATTAAGCTAAAACCAGTTATGGTTGAAATGTTTATGTGAAATTTATGACAAGTGTCTAAATCTTATACGTGGTTATTGGTTTAATTTAGTCGATATATTTTAAAAAACTTTGTGGTACACAGTCGAATTTTGTACCAAGTTAATGAATTTGACATGAATAGATATTTTTTATAAATCTGGGTGATGCTATAAGCCGAATTTTGTACTTGAATTAACAAGTGGCGATCATCTATCTACGATAAATATTACTATTTACCTCTAGCAACTACCTGTGAATAGTAACGATATGAGCAATCTCTTCACTGTTTGTCTTGCACCAGATGGGGCTTATTCTCGGTAATTGTTACCAACTATCGTTATAGGTTCTTACCCTAAATTTTCACCCTTACCATGTATAAATAAATTTATATAAGGCGGTTATTTTCTGTAACGCTATCCCCGTGTTACCACGAACCGATGTTATCGGTCATCCTGCTCATAAGTGTTCGGACTTTCCTCTTGTATGCAATAAAGATACAAGCGATCACCTGCATCACCCAGAGTAGTACTATATATGTTATTTTACTATAATTCAATAATTATCATTGCAAAAAATATAGATATTCCTTAACATAGAGAAATGAATATAAGCAGTTTTGACTTGAATATATCAAGTGAAGAGAAAGTGATCGTAGCAATGTCAGGAGGAGTTGACTCATCTTTTACAGCATATCTAGCTAAACATAGTGCTAAAGAAGTTATCGGTGTAACATTAAAAATGTTCGATAATGAGGACGCAAATTACGACGATGCAAAACGTGTGGCAGAAGAGTTAGGAATTAAGTGGTATCTAGCTGATTACTCAAAGGAGTTTAATGAGTACATTATATCTTATTTTATAAGAGAATATAAATATGGCAGAACACCTAATCCATGTAGTAGATGCAATAAACTTGCAAAAACAGTTTTCCTACATAATGAAATGGTAAAGAATAATGCAACTAAAATCATAACTGGACATTACGCTGTTATGAAAGAATTAGATGGCTACCCTATAATAAGTAAAGGGTTAGATAAAGATAAAGATCAATCGTATTATCTAGCGTTAATCGAAGAGGAGTATCTGAAATATCTTCGTTTTCCGCTAGGCAGTTTTAAGAAGAAAGATATTAGAGTGTTCGCAAAAGAGATCGGATTATCAGTTGCAGAGAAGAAAGATAGTCAAGATATCTGCTTTATAGAGGGCAGTAATTATAGAGATTTTTTAGCTAATTATCTGAAGAAAGTTATCACAGGTAACTTTATATTGAACGGTGAAATTGTCGGACAAAATAAAGGTATACATAATTATACAGTAGGACAGCGTAAAGGTTTAGATATAAGCCATAGCGAGCCTATATATGTGAAGTCGATAGATTCTAAGACAGGCGATGTATATTTAACGACTAAAGAAGATATCGGTGAAGAGACGGTTCGCTTAATAGAGTGTAATTTTCATCCTGCGAGTAAAACTATATTTAATGGTTTAGCAAAGGTTAGATATCGTATGACAGAAGAGCCTTGTACGGTTGAAAAACTTCCTGATAATAAAGCACAGATTTTATTTGAAAATAAACAGTTCGCACCAGCATCAGGACAAACAGTTGCGATATATATTGACGATATGCTGATCGGTGGCGGAGTGATAGAGTAAATTTTAAGGGTTTTGTGGTGGTGGTAGTCTTGTGATGGTTTTGAGTTGATGATAAACGAGCCCACGCACTCACGCATTTATGCAATGAGCCCACGCATTTATGCAATGAGCCCACGCATTTGTGCAATGAGCACTTACGCATTTGTGCAATGAGCACTTACGCATTTATACAACGAGTCCACGCATTTATGCAACGAGCGTGCTATTATTCGCATTTGTGCAACGAGTATTTTAAGTTTTAAGTTAGCTCATTTATCTAAACGATTAGGTAAGTGAGCGGTTATAATATAATAGATTTTAAGTAAAAAGGAGTAATATATATGCCATCTTTTGATACAGTTTCAGAGATTGATTTACAAGAGCTTGATAATGCAGTTAACAATCTTAAAAAAGAGTTAAATACTAGGTTTGATTTTAAAGGATCAAACACTGAGGTTGATTTAAATAAAAAAGATAAGGTAATAACATTTAAGACATCGGATGAAATGAAGATGACTATGTTGCGTGAAATGCTTATATCTGTTGTTACAAAAAGAGGTGTGGATTCAAGATTTTTAGAGTTTAAAGATATTGAAAAAGCAGGTGGTGCAATGCTGTCAAGAACTGTGAAAGTGAAAGAGGGGATAGAGAAAGATATCGCTAAAAAACTTATCTCAGCTATAAAAGAGAGTAAGTTAAAAGTTACTGCATCTATCATGGATAGCAAAGTTCGTGTTGATGGTAAAAAGATAGATGATCTTCAATCAGCTATGGAGTTAATGAAAAAGTTAGAGGTTGATACGCCGTTGCAATATACAAATATGCGTGCGTAAAATTGTGTAAAATTGAGAACTTAAATCAATAGATAAATGAGTAGGTATGTTATAGTTTTATAGCATACCTTTTTTTTATTTATCTCTAAATATTATCTTTTTTAAAATCTGATACACTCTTAAAAATTGTTGTAAATGCAGATTTCAGAATAAAGAATGTACCGACAGGAATTAACAGAGTTGTGATGAATATTATGAGTAACATTTTGATGAAATAGTTAGACGTGTTTTCAACTTTAAGTTGCAAGGCAGTTAACGTATCTTTAACCTTCGCATACAGATTTATTGATGAGAAAAACTCTCCAACATTATCGTAACTAGATGAAAATAAATTCTTAGTTTTATCTAACAAACCGATATTATTTGTTAAGTTTTTATCTGTGTTGCTTTCACTAACATTACCTAAATCATTGTTAGTAATAGATAATAAGTTATTGTTAATATCTATCATACTTTTATTATCTTCATTTAATGCGTTCATGCTTTCATCTATTGTTGATGATAGAATTCCTTTTTCAATACCTATTGATAGGTATACAGATATAGGGATTGTGAATGCAACGATAAGTGAAAATGCGAAAAAACGTATGCTTAATGAACGTAAAAGTTTAGATAGATTATCTTTAAATATCGCTGAAAAAAGTAGCAGTAGAGAGCTTACTGGAATGAGTATAAAAAACGCTATCCATATAAATATTTTTAGCAGGAATTTCTGTAGTAAAACTGATGATACGGCGATCATTGATGCATTTGATATACGTTCCATAAAATCGTTCACAGGTGCTAAAATTTCTAACGGATTAATTGATGCAACGGCTACTGAAAATTCTAAAGATTGAGCAAGTGATATAGTTCCGTTGATAAATCTTGCGATACCAAAAAGCACGCCTGAACGCACAAGTTGAGTGTTTAAATGTTCGTTCACTAAGCTTGAATTACTATCATATATATTTATAAAAAGCGGAGTTAAACAGAGCATTGAAAATATGGCTAACAGTATAGAAAATATTATGATGAAAATTCTACTTCTAATAACTGATTTTAGTGTTGATACAGTAATCATTTAATCTCCGAAAATTGGTTTTATTTGATTTAAAAACTAGAGGTGGTGGGGTGGGTGGAGAGCGGTACTGTAAATTATAGTGTGATGAATGTTTGTTCTGACTTTTTGCAACACACTTGTCATAACTTACTTGCCGTAACTTACTTGCCGTAACATACTTGCCGTAACACACTTGTATTAACTTACTTACCGTAACTTACTTGTTAGTAACTTACTTGCTATAACTTGCTTGTATTAACTTACTTACCGTAACATGCTTGTATTAACACACTTGCATAACTTACTTGCCATAACTTACTTGTATTAACACATTTGCATAACTTGCTTGTTATTAACTTACTTACGTAACATGCTTGTATTAACACTCTTGCAAGTAACATACTTGCCGTAACACACTTGTATTAACTTACTTGCCATAACTTACTTGTTAGTAACATATATACTTGTCATAACACACTTACATAATTTTCCGTAACTTGCTTGCCATAACTCTTACTTTGCCACGAACTCACTATCTATTACGATTGTTTTCATTGTCTTTGATGAGTCCTTTTTTGATAAGCCACTCTCTTGCGACATCGCTATCTATTCTCTTTTTGATATTAACTTCGTAGTTCAGTTTAGATATCTCTCTATTATCCATCGTGTTATTGAGTCTGCCTAAAATCTCTCTAAGTTCAGGATGTTTAACTAAGATCTCTTTACGGATTACATTTCCAGCCATATATTTTTTGAAGAAGTTTTTATCATCATCTAATATTTTAACATCTAAATCTAGCACTTCGCCGTCTGTTGTAAATATAGGCAGTATATCTATCTCTTTAGATTCTAAAGCTATATAACGTAAACCGATCTCCATATCAATCGTCTTTTTAAATTTTAAATCATACGCATCAGCCATAGCGTAAAATCCGTCATCTCTTTCATAGTAATCGTAGTTAGCTCCGAAAACTAATTCATCAGCTATAGCTGTAACGTCTGATGATTTTTGTAGATTATATTTCTCCGCAGTTTCAGTTCTCACAGTTAATGCGTAGCTATTATTAAATCCGTAGTACGATATCCATTCGATACCATACTCTTCGCTGTATATTTTCTCAAGCTGTGCTTGAAGCTTATCGTGATCTGGTTCATACTCTTGTTGTAATAAATATAACCAAGCAGTGCCAGTATATTCAGCGTATAGATCAAAATCGCCTTTAATCATACCTTCATGAATACCAGCAGTTGATCCACCGACACCTTTATATAATTTAACTTTTAGATCAGAATTTTCTTCTATTAATATTTTTAAAATTTCAGATAAAATAAACTGTTCGGTACCGAGTTTAGATGCGACAGATATATCATACTGTTTTCCAGTTAGATTGAATATAAATACGAATATGATAAATACAATAATCACAGCTGATTTTATTTTTAAGTTTAGATATTTTTTAAGTTTAACTAATTTAAGAAAATTGATTAATATTTGATCTGATATGAACGCAAGCAATGCGATAAGTATACTTCCGACTAGCACGACTTGGATGTTATTAGAAGATATTCCTCTGTATATAGCAGTACCAAGCCCTCCTGCGCCTATAAACGATGCAATACCAGCTAAAGATATAGTCATCACAACCATGTTGCGAAAGCCTGTTAAGATAACAGGAAGTGCAAGAGGTAATTTTATTCTTGTAAGAAGTTGAAATTTTGTACTACCCATAGCATCAGCTGCTTCGATGATATCGCTACTTATATCAGTTATTCCTATATAAGTGTTTCGAACCATAGGCAGAAGAGCGTAGATGACAAGCACGATAATCGCAGTCATATTACCAACACCTGTAAGAGGTGTAAGAAATCCGAGCATAGCGATTGTAGGTATAGTGTATATAAGACCGGTTAAGCTTAGGACTGGAAATTTGAAATATTTGTATTGGCTAATAAATATACCAAGTCCGAGACCTAGTATAGTAGATATTATCACTGCGATAGAAGATATGTAGATATGCTCCAATACGAGTGGTATAAAAAAATCACGTTCATCTATTAAAACATCAAAGGTTTTTTTTCCTAACATCAATTTCCTTTAAATCAAAGTGCAGCAGATATATTTTAATAAATTAATGCTATCTGTTCCTCTCCATAAGTAGCAATATTAATATAAAAATATCTTAACAGATAAAAATCAGTTTTTTTATAATATAAGGTATTTTTATAATGTTATAGTGGTCATATAAAATTAAGTCAAGTTATATATTTTATACGCCTATTGTTGTAATTATATTAAGCTATAAATTACAGTAATCACTCATTAGAATTAGCTTAAATTATCAATTATATACACCACAAGTTAAGGTAGAACTTGTATAGATATTACGATTAATCGACAGAGACGGCGGGTACTTTATCTTCTAAAACCCCTTCATTCATAACAAGAATTCTGCTTCCTAGTTTTTCAGCTTCACTAACGTCATGAGTAATAAAGAATATAGTCATGTTAAGTTCTTTCCAAATTCTAAGTAATTCATCTTGCAATATCTCTCTAGTTTCAGGATCAAGTGCACCGAACGGTTCATCCATAAGCATAATTTCAGGAGATGCGGCTAAAGCTCTAGCGATACCTATCCGTTGTTTTTCACCACCACTTAATTCATCACAGTATCGTTTAAGCATTGATTTATCTAACTGTAGCATATCGACTAAATCTCTAACTCTTCTTTTCGTTTTAGATTTACTAATTCCGATTAAACTTGGAACGTACGATATGTTATGATATATATCAAGATGAGGAAATAGAACAGTCTCTTGTACGACATATCCTATGCGTCTTCTTAGATTAACTATATCGCATTTAGCAACATCTTGATCGTAGACGTATATCGACCCACTATCAGGCTGAACGATCCCGTTGATCATCTTTAACATTGTTGTTTTACCAGAGCCAGAAGGCCCTAATACGGTTACAAGTTCGCCTTTATCAATAGATAGAGACACATCATCTACAATTTTCTTTTCGCCGTAATATTTAGTAACTTTTTCAAATCTTATACATTGATTCATGTTTATTTTTTTAACACTCCTTTACTGATAAGAAATTTTCTTGCCACAACTTTATCTTCTATTTTAAGGATATCTACTTGATAATTAAGTTCAGACATCTCTTCTGCAGTTAATAGATTTTCAAGAAGCATAAGCACTTCCAATAGATCTGGATACTTTTTGATTAGATCTTTTCTAACGACATTCCCTGCGTAGTAATCGTGAAAGAATTTTCTATCATCAACTAGTACAGTAACGTCAAGATCAGACACTTCACCATCAGTCGTATAAATTAATACTGCATCAATTTCACCACTTTCTATTGCGTTATATTTTAATCCTAAATCCATATCGACAACATCTTTGAAAGAGAAGTCATACGCTTCAACTAGAGGATAATATCCATCACTTCTTTCATAGAAATCATATTCAGCACCGAATACAAGGTTTCCAGAAACTCTAGCAAGGTCTGAGTATGTTTTTAGATTATATTTTTCAGCTATGTCATTTTTCACAGCTATACCGTATGAGTTTGTAAATCCATAATATGATACCCATGTAAGTTTGAAATCATCTTCATATATTTTTTGTAGTTGAGATTTCATCTGTTCACGATTACAGATAGCTGTTTTCCCGTTTGCATCAACACAAGAGTTTAGATCTTTCTTTAAGATATATGCCCAAGCTGTTCCTGTGTATTCAGGATAGATATCGAAATCACCTTTAAGAAGTCCTTTGTGTATACTACCTATTGCTCCGATGCCTTTATAGACTTTAACATCTATGTCGGTTCTATCTTCAATAATTATTTTTAATATTTCAGTAAGTATGAATTGTTCAGTAGCAGGTTTTGATGCGATAGATATTTCAGCTCTATTTGATAATATTCCGTATGAAATGGCTATAGCAATGATTACGGCGATAGCAACTGTGATAACTTTTAATTCAAGATATTTTTTACGTTCGATTAATTTAATACAAAATCCTAATAAAAGATCGGAGATGAAAGCCATTAAGGCGATGAGTATACTTCCTGCTAAAATCATGGGGGTATTGTTTGTGGATATCCCTCTATATATTGCGACCCCTAAACCACCAGCACCGATGAACGATGCGATACCAGCAAGTGCGATAGTCATTACGACCATATTTCTAAACCCTGCCAATATAACAGGAAAGGCGAGAGGTAATTTAATTCTTGTAAGGAGTTGAAATTTAGTACTCCCCATTCCATCAGCTGCTTCTATAACTGTATTGCTTATGTTTGTTATTCCAGTGAAAGTGTTTCTAATGATTGGTAGAAGTGCGTAGAGTATGAGAGTTATGATAGCTGTCAGATTTCCGACCCCCGTCAAAGGGAGCATAAATCCTAATAGAGCTATCGAGGGTATTGTATATATAATATTGGTTACGCTCAGTACAGGGCTTCTTGCGATTTTATATTCGCTTATAAAAATCCCTAATGATAATCCTATAACTGTTGCAATTGTCACAGCTATTGCCGATATATATATGTGCTCAATGATTAACGGTATAAAAAAATCATATCTATCAACAACGATTTTCAGAGTCTCCTTTAACATTATCACATCCTAAGTTTATTGTACTGATTAGCTATGATATCAATTAAAACGGTATATGTCAAACCGATGAACAAAGAATATCGTAGAATTTTAAAATAAGTAGTTGAAATTATTGAAATAAAACATTATATTCTATAGCACCGTAGATTGGCATTAATGTAGATCTATGAGAATATCGAAATTAAGGGGGATGTCTTGCAAATACTGGGAATAATATACAATAAGATAGCTCTTTTACTTATATTTTCAGCACTCATTGCAGCGTTAGTAAAGAACTTTATTGATAACAATATGGCAGGAGTAGTAAATACTTCACTTTTGATAGGTTTTTCTATAGTTTTGTTGATTGTTGTGAAAAATTTTAAGAAACCAGCTATAAAGAAGCGTAGATATTAAGAGTTAGCGATAATCTGATTTTATATATTATTAGGTATGAACAGGCACGAGCAGTTTGTGTATATCATTGTGATAGGATCGGCATTTAGTTAGTTAATTTGTTTGATTTAGATTTAGACATAGGTTAGTGATTGAATTTTAGGATTTATAATATTAGCGAGTATCCTTAATATTATATGTAGTTTCTAATGTTTGATTAAAGGAGTATCAATTTGTTACTTATTTCAGGTAGAAATGCGGTATTAGAAGCCGTATATAGTGGAAAGGCTAAAAAGATAATTGTTCGCCATGGTGCATCAATTCATTTCGATGATATCAAAGTTCCGTTTGAGGTTTTAGGTAGACGAGATTTTGAGTATGAGTACGGATTAGAGACTCAAGGTGTTGTAGCTGAGATAGATGATTTTGCATACTCAGATTTCAGAACATATTTTCATGATAATAAAGAGAAAGGTAATGTAGCGATACTTGATAAAATTCAAGATCCTCACAATTTTGGTGCAATAATCCGTGCGACACATTGTTTCGGTATCCGTGATATTTTAGTACCAAGACACGATCAAGCAGGCGTTACGGAAACTGTATATAAAGCATCAGCAGGTGCGTTGTTTTATAGCAGAGTGTTCGAGATTGTTAATTTAGGAAATGCGGTTGATGATTTAAAAAAATTAGGGTTTGTAGTGATAGCAGCAGATATAAGCGAAGATGCTGTACCACTTAAAAGTTTTGAAATTGATGACACACGTAAGAAAGCGATTATTATCGGTTCAGAGGGTAAAGGTATCCGTCAGTCAATTCTTGAAAGAGCAGATTTTAGGGTTAATATCAATATGGATTCAAAGATTGATTCTTTAAATGCATCAATGAGTTCAGCAATTTTGTGCTATCATTTATTTAGTAAATAGTAGAATTGTGTTGACAAATAATAAAAGAACCCTTATAACTCTCTTTTTCCATAAATCAATTAATACCTCCGTTATCTGGTTACAGGTATGATTATTCGTATAATAACTGAGTCGAAGATAAGAGATCGTTTAATAATTTCATTTACAGATGAGTATGTGAAAAGATTAACAGGACATGTACTTTTAGAGATAAAGGAGTTTGATAGTTTAAATAAAAGCTATGCAAAATTTATATCAACATTAAAGAGTACCGATATTTTGATAGGTTTAGACGGTATTGGAAAGAAGTATGACAGCAGATCTTTTGCTGATTATATAACAACATTAAGGGATCAATCAGTACGCTCAATCAATTTTGTAATAGGGGCAGCTGAAGGTTTATCAGGGATAGCAAGAGATAGAGCTTATAGTTATCTATCATTATCCGATATGACATTATCATATAGAGTAGCCGTAGTTGTTCTAACCGAGCAAATATACAGGGCTATGATGATAATAGATGGACATCCTTATCATAAGTAATTTTATCATAAGTAACACATTTTTACTTAGCATTATGTCATAATTTTTGGAGGTCTCAGGATGACAGGAAAAAATAAAGAGCTTTACACATCAAGATTATTAAAAATGAAAGAAGAGCTTATTGCAACATTAAGCAAAAAATACGATGAAGCGATAAATTTAGGTAACGACGGTATTCAAGATTCAGCTGATGAAGCGTATAACATATATAATCGTAGCCTAATGCTTGGTAATGTTGAAACAGGAGCGTTAAAACTTCGTTTAGTTGAACAAGCGATAGTTAGGGTTGAAAACGGTACATACGGTGTTTGTATCGAGTGCGAAGAGCCTATAACAGATAAAAGATTAGAGTATGTTCCATTTGCAAGATATTGTACAGATTGCAAAACTGAGCTTGAGAAAAAAGGGTTAGTAAAAGTTTAATTCGCTTTCCTAAGTTTTATTTTATTTAATATATAATATAGTTGCTGAGGCGATTTTTGAGTGTAGTGATATCTGTTTGAGATGTTTTATGTTTGAGACAGATATCAGATACAGTTGCAAAAACCTTAGTAAGTTTTAGTATAATTCAACGTCTCAATTTTTCTAAATTCAATTTATATAATCTATATACAAACTATTCATCATTAATTACTATTCCATAAACCCAACCATAAATAATAGACGCTGTTCTATGCTTGAAAATATAGCAAGAATGAGCTACAATCAATCAAGTTTATATTATCATGCTCAATAATATTGGAGTTCATTTATGTTAAGGTTGTCATTTATTTATCTGTTGTTAATTATCCCAAGTGTTGTGTTTGCATATCCAGAGGAAGTTAATGGTTTATATATAGAGATGTACTCATCAAGTTTAAAACCAAGTAAAAATGATAATCTTTCAAAGATGATAGAAGTAGTAAGAGGCTTAGAAGGCACAGATATTGAAATGGCAACATACATTAATATCGCTGAAGAGTTTAGGGTTAGAACGGATGCTAATAAGAAGAAAGATAAGAAGAAAAAACTTAAAGCAATAGAGCAAGTGCTTGTAGAAACTGAGATATTAAAAGCGTTTGAAAACCGTAATCAAGATCCGATGAGAGCTGTCGATTATATGACATCGAGAGCGAACTTATTAATTGCTGGCGTAAACTATGCGTCGATTTTTGGTATTCAGGGTTTAGCAGGTGACGCTGAAAAACTGTATAACAATTCGTTACTACTTGCACCTAACAATTTTATGACGTTGTTTAGCACAGCGATGTCGATATCGTTCAAACCTAGGTTTGTAGGTGGAGGCGTAAAGGTTGCGATGCCGTTATTTTTAAGAGCAGTTGCGAACGCTAAACTTAATTACGAAAAGTTTATGATATATATATGGTTGTCTCAAGTATTCTTTGAAATGGATGATATGAGTAGTTATAAGGAATATTTAGGAATGGCAACATTTATTTATCCACAAAGTTTTCTGTTAAAAGTGGCAAAAGAGTTGAACGGAGATAAAGACACGTTGTTTGATCAGTAGGTTAAATTTTATTTTAGAATTAAATATATAATATTGAGGTAGAGTATGAATAGGAAGATTACAATTATAGTTATATTGGCAGTTGTTATTATCGCAGGTATTATTATAGGTAAGAAGAGAACGGATCAAGCAGATTTAGATATGAGTAGATCGGCACCACAAAAAATGCAAGAAGTTGCAGAGATAGAGATTGACGAAGTGGATAACAATTCTATGTTTGATTCACCAGAAGCTATAACGGATGTGAAATTGACGACTGAATATTTAACGGGTAAAGAGTATTTATTGACTAATCTTTTTAATGGATCAGAGATTATGATCGGTTTTGATGGCGATGAGTTTTACGGTAAAGCACCAGTTAATAGATATTTTGGTATGTATGAAATCGGCAGTGACAACTTCACAATAGATAAAAGTGGTTCAACGATGATGGCAGGACGTGATAAAGATATGCAAAATGAAACAGAATATTTTGCTATGCTTAACGCAGTTAAAAGTGCGTATTTAACAGATAAACAGGCGTTAGTTTTAGTTACAAATAAAGGTGACGAACTGATTTTTATAGAAGGCAAAATTGTGAGTGAAGACAATTTATAGTAGTTCTGTAAGTCAAATATAATTAATGATTGTAACCATAAAATCACATAACAAACCCCTATAGTCTAATAAACTGTAGGGTTTTTTGTGTATATGTCCAATTGACAAATATATGATTAAGTATTAGATTGTGATGTTAATAAAAACCTTATGGAGTTATATGAATGTTTACGAATTTCAAGAAATTATTATTAGGTACTCTGTTAGTATTTATGACAGTTGATTTAGGTGTGTGTTCAGAAGCGTATAGTGGCAATAATATTATTGAGATACATACAGCAGATGATCTTATAAAGCTAGCAGAACAATCTAATCTATCAGAAGGTGCAGATAATTTTACAGGTAAAACTGTAAGGTTCATGAATGATATAGATATGAAGAACAAACCTTTTGACGGTATCGCAACAGGTGATGAGTTTAAGATGTTCAAAGGTAGATTAGATGGTAACCATAAAACGATAAAAGGTTTAAAGATTGATAAGCCATCAATTAATTACGTTGGTTTAATCGGACGGTTAGGTAATGGTGGATCAATAGAAAATTTAACAATCGCAAAAGGTAGCACGATTAGAGGTAGAGCTATTGTTGGTGCATTTGCAGGGAGGGTTGCAGATAATGCAACAGTTACGATTAAAGGCGTTACAAATCATGCAACAGTAACGGGAACAGATCGTTCTGCCGGTGGGCTTGTTGGATATAGTAATGGTGCTTTAACAATA
>CAMQYB010000027.1 GCA_947039055.1 uncultured Deferribacteraceae bacterium | reverse complement strand
CCAACTATGCCCCAACCAACTTGCACCAAACAAACTATGCACCACACGACAATTATATTTTTTCTTTCGTGTTGCTACCGAACAGTCCTGTTGGTTTTACGATTAATATAAAAATTAAAATTCCGAACGCTATCGCATCTCTATACGATGGAGATATAAACGCTACACCCATAACTTCAACAACACCTAAAATAATCCCACCAACAACAGCACCAGGGATTGAACCTATTCCACCAAGTACAGCTGCAATAAATGCTTTTAGTCCATACATCATGCCTACATTTATATCAACTATATTATAATACGTTCCAACAAGTACACCTGCAATCGCAGCAAGCAATGAACCGATCGCAAATGTGAATGAGATAATCTTATCTGGATTTATACCCATCAATTTTGCAGCAACTAAATTATACGATACAGCTCGCATCGCAAGCCCAACTTTCGTCTTGTTCACAACAAGATAAAGCACAACCATTAATACGAATGAGAACGATATAATAAATATCTGTAACAGAGAAACAGTTATACCAAAAACATCAAACCTAATATCTGGAAGAAGTTTCGGATACACTTCTCTGTCCGGCCCTTTAATCAACGCTATCATATTAGATATTACAATACCCATCGCAATAGCAGAAATTAATGCGTTTATTCTTGAAGTTGATGTTCTGCTTTTCAGGTATGATTTAGATCTAACAAGCCATACAATTATAGCTATTAAAAACAGAACGCCTAACCAAAACAGTATTGATGTAACTAAATCAAAGATTGTGTTTTGAGATAAAAATGCAACAAAAACTATTGCAAATAATCCAACAGCTGAAAAAACTATTGTTGATGTTTTTGAATCCCTAAGTGGACGATATGCCACCCTCTCAACAAATAAACCTAACAACACTGATGTGATTGATGCAAAAATAATCGCAATAATAAACGAATCTCCGAAGATCATCGTCGCCAATAAACCAGCAAATGCACCTACAACAAAAATTTCGCCGTGTGCAAAATTAATCAACCTAAGTATACCATAAACCATCGTATACCCTAAAGCTATTAACGCATAAATACTTCCAACTATTAAACCATTTAATAATTGATGAACAATTGTTTCAAACACCCTTAACTCTCTATAAAAAATATTTTATACCAGACGCAAATATCATCTGGTTCATGCTATCATATCTATTATTAATATGCAAATTTTCTCCAAATCTTTCCGAGTGTCCCATCTTACCTAGCACTCTTCCATCAACAGATGTGATCCCCTCTATTGCATGAACTGAACCGTTTGGATTATACGGATACTTCATAGTTACATTATCAAATCCATCTACATATTGAAACGCTACCTGACCGTTTTTGAACAACTTATCTATGTACTCCTTAGGAGCTACAAATCTACCTTCACCGTGTGAAACTGCAACTTTATCAATCTCACCGACCTCTCTTAAAAGTAACCATGGAGATTTGATTGATGACACTCTTGTTCTTACAAATCTTGATACATGTCTATTAATCTTATTAAACGATAACGTTGGATCATCGTCCTCTTGTTCGCCTATATAACCTTTACTCAATAAACCTGATTTAAGTAACGCTTGAAATCCGTTACAAATACCTATAACTAAGCCATCTCTTTTATGTATCAAATTATGTATAGACTCTTTTATAAGTGGGTTCATAAATACTGATGTGAAAAATTTACCCGATCCATCAGGTTCATCCCCTGCTGAAAATCCACCAGGGATCGCTAAAATCTGTGAGTTATCTACCATCTTTGCAAACTCTTCACAAGACTCTTTTATATCCATAATACTCCTGTTTCTAAAAACAAAAATATCAGCGTCACTACTTCCAGATATTTCAAACGCACGTTTAGTATCATACTCACAGTTACTACCTGGTAATGCCAATATCGCAACCCTAGGCTGTGCCTTAAACGTGTTCTTACTTTTAATACGTTCTGAAAATTCGCCAACGATCGGTTTATAAACAAGTGACTCATCTTCATAACTTGATGTATACACAGACGACAATGTTTCAATACTGCTCTCTGCAAGATCTGTTAATAAAAGTTCGCTATCTTGATACCTAATATACGGCTCGTCAATCGTTACACCGATCTCCATAACTTCTCGCTCATAATCAAACGAATCAATAGATGTTGATATTATAAATGATCCGTAATATGGAATTTGTAACTCTTCTAATGTGATACCTGCACTAATCTCAACACCGATCATATTGCCAAGCGACATCTTAACTAACGCTGTAATTATTCCACCATCTTTAACGGTGTAAATTGATGTTAACTCTTCATCTGTTATAGACTCATCAATCAACTCTATATTATATAAATATCTTTCAATATCAATCAACTTATCATCATCAATATCTGTCTTAATAAGATAAACTTTCTCGCCTGCTTTCTTAAACTCTCCAGTTACTACTCTATCAACTTTAGTCGTTGCAAACGCAAACGATATTAAAGTTGGTGGAACAGTTAATTCGATATCGTTCACCGTATCTTTATATGTGCCAGACATAGAATCTTTACCACTAATAGATGCAAGTGATAATGAATTTAAAGCTTTTAACGCACCAAGTAATGATAGTAACGGATTGCCCCATTTAAGTTTATCATCGCCCAATCTTTCAAAATACTCTTGAAAAGATAATCTAATATCTTTTAACTTTACACCAGCTGCAATCATCTTTGTAACAGACTCTATCACTGCAAAATAAGCACCATGATACGGCGACTCATCTGATAAATATGGATTGTAACCATAAGCCACAACAGATACAGTAACCGTATCTCTATTATTAGATGTAGGGATTTTAGATATCATAGTTTCAGCTTCAGTTAATTGATGCCTGCCACCGTATGGTGACAATACTGTTCTAGCACCAATCGTTGAATCAAACGACTCAACTAACCCTTGCTGAATTGCAAGATTTATATCTGTTACTTTACTTATAACCATACGATAAAAATTGTCGTGTCTATTATATTTTTCTGTATCAAAAAATGTTACATTAAAATCAGTATGAGCTACAACTTCTTGCTCACGAACTGCTCCTGCTGTATCTAAAAACTCTCTTCCTATATCAACTATTAAATTATCTTTATACTTCATAGTTAATCTGTTTTTATCAGTTACAGTTGCAATCACAACCGCTTCAATATTTTCTCTATGACACTCTTTTATAAATTCATCAAGATCAGATCTATCAATCACAACTGACATTCTTTCTTGAGACTCAGATAACGCTAATTCACTCGGCGTTAACCCTTCATATTTTTTTATAATAACTTCTAAATTAATCTCAACACCGTCTGCAATTTCACCGACAGATACAGATACGCCACCTGCTCCAAAATCGTTAGACTTTTTAATCATCTTACTTATTTTAGGTTTTCTAAATAGACGTAATAATTTATGCTCTTCAGGTGCGTTACCTTTTTGAACCTCAGCTGATGATATATCTACCGATTTACTGTTCTGCTCTTTAGATGATCCAGTTGCACCACCAACACCGTCTCTGCCTGTTCTGCCACCTAACATAATTATAAGATCGCCGTCTAAAGGTGTTTCTCTAGTTACATCATTTTTTAAAACAGCACCGATTACAGCACCAACTTCCATTCTCTTCGCCTTAAATCCTGAGTGATAAAACTCTTTAACGTGACCTGTTGCAATGCCTATCTGATTTCCGTATGAAGAATATCCTCTAGCTGACTCTCTACATATTTTTATCTGTGGAAGTTTACCAACTAAAGTTTTCTCAACTCTTTCACGTGGATCACTCGCACCACTTATTCGCATAGCTTGATATACATACGATCTACCAGATAAAGGATCTCTAATCGCACCACCTAAACAAGTTGCAGCACCACCAAACGGTTCAATCTCTGTTGGATGATTATGTGTTTCATTCTTAAACATTAATAATATAGTATCTGTATCAGTGTCGCCTGTGCCACCTTCATATTCGATATCTACAACGATTGATGCAGCGTTATTTTCTTCAGATTCTTCTAAATTATCAAGCGTACCATCTTTTAATCTTGCCCTAGTTGAGATGATTGCAAGATCCATTAACGTAACTGGTTTACTTGATAATCTATCACCAAACACATCTTGACGGATAGCTATATACTCATCATAAGTTGATGAAAACAATTTCTTATATCGTCCGTCAATAAACTCAACAGATGTTAAAATAGTATTAAATGTTGTATGGCGACAATGGTCTGACCAGTAGGTATCAAGAACTTTAATCTCAGTTACTGTTGGATTACGTTTCTCTATATTCTTAAAATAATCGTGTGCTACTTTTAGATCATCTATACTCATAGCAAGTGATAATTTATTTAGTAACGATATTAAATCATCATCAGTAAAATTAATAAACCCTTCAACATATTGAATACTCTCATCAAGCACAGTATCAAGTTTTAATGTTGTTGGTTTATCTAATGATGCTTCACGTTGATCGACTTCATTTATTAGATATTTTTTAATTCGCAAAATATCTTTATCAGATATATCTCCTCTAACAACATAAACTTTTGCCGATCTAACATCTATATCTTCTGCGTTTGTGATAACTTTTATACATTGAATAGCAGAGTCGGCTCGCATATCAAACTGTCCTGGAAGATACTCTATAGCAAAATATTTATCGTTTGATAGAAATAGATACTGTTCTTCATAAAGCATATCCATCATAGGTTCTGCAAAAACGATCTTAGATACAGAATTAAACTCATCATCATTTAATCCTTCTATATCATAGCGATTAAGGATAATTAAATCTTCAATTCCATTTATACCTAAAAACACTTTCAGATCATCTTTTAAAGATTTTGCTTCAATAATATGATCTACTTTCTTCTCAACATATATTCTTCTTATAGACATCTTAGAGTTCCATTCCTTAATAATATAAAGTTACTAACTTCAAAAGGATCAATATTATATATCGTGATTTAACGATTTACAAGTGTTAATAATATCGGTTGCAATTTAGGTTCTTGACTGAACAAAATTAAAACTTTATAATCATAGTTATTATGGAAAATATAAATAAATTAATTGACAAAAATTTCGACGAAGAAGTAGAATTTCTACAAAAGATAATATCGTTCAATACGGTATATGATTTCAACAACGCAACTGACGAATACCCATTTGGTAAAAATATCTCTGACTGTCTAGACTATGTGCTAGAAAGGAGCAAAGAGTTAGGATTTATTACTAAAAACATTGAGAACAAAGTTGGATACTCTGAAATAGGAGATAAAAACGGTGATCTATACGGTATACTGTGTCACTTAGACACTGTGCCTTATAATAATTTAGACACATGGAAAGCTCACCCAACGTCAGGTGCTATAATAGATAATGAAATAATCGGACGTGGAGCAATTGATAATAAAGGATCGGTTGCTGCAACATTTTACGCTATTAAAGCTCTGCTTGAAAACGGCGTAAAACTTAATAAAAGGTTTAGAGTGATTTTAGGACTAGATGAAGAAACTGAGTTTAGATGTGTTGATAGATATCTTAACACAGAAGATATTCCAAAATATTCATACGCACCTGATTCTAAGTTTCCTGCTGTGTACGGTGAGAAAGGTATTATAAGACTTGCTATAAAAAGAAAGTTTGAAGCTATGCCGATGGAGCCTGTTATACTGCTTGGAATGACAGCTGGTGAAAAAGTGAACGTTGTGCCTGATAAAGCTATTGCTTATTTCGGCGGAAAAGATATAGCTAAAATTTATATACAGTTAGAAAAATTTGATCGTGATTATATTAAGTTCGATTATTTCGAAGATAAAATGATTAAACTTGAAATAGAAGGAAAAGCTGTGCATGCTATGCATCCTCAAAAAGGTGCAAACGCTATTCAACGATTATTCGGCGTACTTGAAAAATTAGACTTTGCACCGATGGAACTTAATCTATGGATAAAAGATATGTATAAATTATTCAAATATGAAACAGACGGAAACCTTTTAGGGATAGTTATGACTGATGAAATTTCAACTCCTCTAACTGTAAACTTCGGTATCCTTAGATACGATAGTGAAAACATGCAAGCTAATTTTGATATTAGATATCCTGTTACTATCAATCCTGAATATGCAGAAGATACCGTATGCAACGCTATGAAAAAAACTGGTACTGCGATATCTATACTTAATCATAAACAACCACTCTACGCTGATAAAAATTCTCCGTTTGTTAAAACTCTGCTTAACGCTTATGAGTCTATAACTGGAGATAGTAGTGAGCCTGTTGTGATATCTGGTGGAACGTACGCAAGAGCGTTTCCAAACACGCTAGCGTTCGGACCTAATATGCCGACAGATGAAGATTTAGCACATCAATCGAATGAACGCATCTCACTTTCAAAACTTAAAACGATTACTAAAATATATGCAAAAGCGATATTCGATTTAAATGTGATAGAAAAAGAGGTAATTAAAACCACTAAGATCAGATAGGTGATTTACTGACTACAATAAGATGTTAAAAAGTTACGGTCAATATTATTGATACTCGAACTAATAACATAATGATTAATTTTGCACAATAAAAAACTCTAACTGATAATAAAATCGGTTAGAGTATTTTTTTCTAAAACTATCTAAATAATATAATTAAATATAACTAAGTCAAAATAAAATAACATAATGCAACTAAGGCAAAGTCAAACTAAAACTAAATGAAATCAAATTTAACATAATAGAAATAGTTTTAATAAAAATTTATTTCAAACTATATACACAATTCTTCTAACTATTTCTTTGTAACCTTTGATACTTTTTCAACCTTTTTTTCAGCTTTCTTATCAGTACCTTTTTCAGCTTTTTTCTTGCCGATTGTTTTAGCGTAATACATAGGTTTATCTAACAACTCTGTAGCGTATTTCATTAAATCTTTCTTTGTAACAGCGTTTATACCGTTCACAAAATTAAGGTAGTAATCTTCCATATCTAAAGTGTATGCGTAACCTAATTCGTTAGCTAGTGATGACACTCTTTCATAAGAATAAATATTGTCAGACTTTAATCTGTTTTTCGCTTTCTCGATAACTTTATCGTCAATCTTGCCGTCAGCAATATCTTGAATAATTTTTAAGGCTTCATCTCTAAACTTGTCAGCGTTGTCAGGTGCAGTTACAGCAAACGCTCCCATTAAACCGTTATATTTATGATTTAATGATAGATCTGATGTATAGATAACTAATCGTTTCTGATTTTTTAATATCTCATTAAATAATGAAAATTCTCCGCCTGCTAACATCTCTGAAAGAACTTCATTTGCATATATTGTACTACTAAGTTTCTCTTCAGTTGGAAACGCTAATACAACATATTCCATATCTATATCTGCTGTGAAAACTTTATCAACAGATTTTGTGAATTCAACTTTATCTAATCCTTTATAACGTTTTCCTAAATCAACATCTCTTTTTTGATTGAAATATTTTAACGCTAATTTCTCAACTTCTTTTTTATCTATATCACCAACAACAGTTAAAAACATATTCTCTGGATGATAGTAACTATTATAATATTTCAACAAATTTTCTTGTGTTAATGCGTTTACAGTTTCAACCGTTCCTATAACTTCTCTCTCATACGGTGTTCCTAAAAATATCGTATGCAACAAATCTTGCCACATCATATACGATGGATCATTATATTTACGCATGATCTCTTGAACAACAACTGGTTTCTCTTTCTCAATTTCATCTTTGATAAATTGAGCGTTGAAAACCATATCGCTAACTACTTCAAATGCTGCCTCAACATTTTTTGTTGGGATCGTTACATAGTAATTTGTTAGATCACTACTTGTGAATGCATTATTTTCTCCACCTAGTGAATCAAGATAAACATCTATCTCACCTGGTTTAAAATTTTTCGTACCTTTAAATAATATATGTTCTAAAAAATGTGATATTCCTGAAATCTCAATACTCTCATTTACAGAACCTGTGCCTATAAACGATTGAACAGTTACAACGCCTACATCTGGAACATTCTGATATATCAACGTAACACCGTTTGGTAACTTACTTATATCTGGAAGTTTAGCAGATGAGCTATTCTTTGCTAAAACATTACTCATAAAAACTCCTAAAATAAGAATTAAAAAAAGAGTGAGTAAGCCCACTCTTACAAATATATCTTTTATATCCTTTGTATCTTTTACTCTACTAATCATAAACGCCTCAAATTAATCTTTATATAAAAATATAGATAAAACACGTATCGCTACATAAAAATAAATACTACTAACATAAAAACAACTACTTTGAATTTATAAATTATTTCAACCCAACTTCAATAGAGAATACTTCTCCCTCTAAATCAAAATTGACGCCGATACACATAATATCTTTAGGTCTATTAACAGTGTGATCTTTACCAGTTACAACGTTTGGTAAACCTAAATCATACTTCATACCTTGTTTTGCAAAAACAGTTTTTGCACTTCCTACAACCATGTTGATCACTTCGCCGATCGTATCAATTACATCAGCATCAATAGATGTTTTATCCTCGCCTAAAAATGCAGCCGTAATTTTTAACGCAACTGACTCTGGAAATGACATCGCTACAAATCCTGTAAGGCTACCAGCAATGCCTATTATACCAGATATATCGTTGCCTGGTGCAATCTCTTGCTTCAAATAAATCTCTTTTTTTGCAACACTCAACCCTGCCATCGTATCAAACACATTAATTGTTGCTGTAATAAAAGGATTAACCATCTCTACTTTCATAATTTATCAAACCATCCCCAAAAAAATTTTCATTCATACAATCTAAAAGAAAAACAACTTAAATATATAAGCTAATATCTTAACAGATAACCTATATGATGTCTATTAATGAATTCAATAATTCATCAATCTTACTCACATCATCAACACCTGCTTGAGCCATCTCAGGACGACCTCCACCTTTTACAACGGTTATCGTATTTGCTTTCTTTATAATGTCATTAGCGTTTATCTTAGAGGTAATATCTTTCGTAACGCCTATCAATAATACACCCTTACTATCACTCACGCCTGCCATTATAACTATACCACTACCAACTTTCTGCTTAGCCTTATCTAGTAACGATCGCATATTATCTATACTGCTATCATCCATACGTAACGTAATATAATTGATACCGTTTACAGTTTTAATATCTGACAACATATCCTCAGCGTTAATAGATACTAACTTCGACTCAAGATCTCTAATATTGCGATCCTTACTCTTTAACTCTAAAAATATATCATTAACTCTCTTAACTATATCTTGCGTTTTAAGTAGTTGTAATAAATCTTTTCTCAACCTATCTGCATCGTTCAAATACGCTAACGCTTTATATGAAGTCAAGCCCTCTATTCTACGGACTCCTGATGCAACAGATTGTTCTAAAATTATTTTAAACACTCCGATTTCTGACGTGTTCTCAATATGACAACCACCACATAATTCAGTTGAATAATCACCAATTGTGACTACCCTCACCGTATCAGAATACCTTTCACCAAATAATGCAGTTGCACCTGTTTTGATAGCCTCTTCTTTATTCATATACTCTTTCACAACTTTATGAGATGTGAAAATTTCACTGTTTACTTGTTGCTCTATACTCTCAATCTCTACATCCGTCAACGCTCTATCAAATGTGAAATCAAAACGGAACGACTCGTCATCAACATTACTACCAGCCTGTCTAACAGTTGCACCAAGAGTTGATTGTAACGCTTTATGTAGTAGATGTGTTGCTGTATGATTATACTCCGTTTTAAGCCGTCTATCATTATTAATATTCTGATCTAATTCTTTACCGATCTCAATCATACCTTTTTTAAGATGACCTGAATGAATGATAGCGTTACCTACTTTAAATGTATCATCAACTTTAAACTCTATACCATCAGCTGTGATAGATCCAACATCACCAGTTTGTCCACCACCCTCTGGATAAAAAGATGTCTTATCAAATATTAAAAACGCTTTATCTTGAGCTGTAATAGTTGCAACTTCTTTCTCGCCGTTAACAATACATATAACTTTACCTTTATTATCAAAATCACTCTCTCTATATCCTAAAAATTCTGACTGATATTTTGATCCTAAAGTTGTAAAAATATCAAGAACTCTATCAAGCTTTACACCTAGTCCACCAGCTTTAGCTCGCTCTTGTTGTTCCTGCATAAGTGTGTCAAATCTTACCAGATCTAAACTTAGATTATTATCAGTTGCGATATCTTCTAAAAGATCAACTGGGAAACCGTAAGTATCGTATAATTTAAAAATATCATCGCCAACAATTACGCCTTTAGTTTTTGATCTAGGAATTATATCACTATTTAAAATCTCTAAACCTGATGATAATGTTTTGATAAAAGATCTCTCCTCTTTCTCAACAGTACCTTTGATATACTCTTTTTTATCTGCAAGTTCAGTGTAATATCCTTTCATGAAATCTATCACAAAAAGAACAACCTTATAGAAAAATATATTCTCGTATCCAAGCAATCTGCCGTGTCTCATAGCTCTACGCATTATTCGCCTTAATACATAACCTCTACCATCACTTGATGGGATAACTCCATCACCTATAAGAAACGCTGTTGCTCTTGAATGATCGGCGATTACTCGCATAGATACATCGTTTAATTCGTTACTACCATACTTTATCCCGATATCGTTTGCTATAAATTCTATGATCGGTTTGATGAGATCGGTATCGTAATTGCTCACAACATTTTGCATGATACCTGCAACTCGCTCTAAACCCATTCCTGTATCTATTGATGGTTTAGGAAGTGGTGTCATCTCGCCTTTCTCATCTCTATTATATTGCATGAACACTAAGTTCCAAATTTCAAGATGTCTATCGCACTCACACTCAGGATCACACTCAGGAGTATTGCAACCAACACCTTTTCCTTGATCGTAGAAAATCTCTGAACATGGACCACATGGACCAGTATCCCCCATCTGCCAAAAATTATCTTTCTTGCCACGACGATGAATTTTATCAACTGGTAAACCTATAACATCTTTCCAAATACCATGTGCTTCATCATCTTCTTCATATATAGTGACGAACATTTTACTTGTATCAAGTTTTAACTCTTCAGTTAAAAAGCTCCATGCAAATTTTATTGCATCAACTTTGAAATAATCTCCAAATGAGAAATTTCCTAACATCTCAAAAAATGTGTGGTGGCGTGCTGTTCTTCCAACATTCTCAAGATCGTTATGTTTACCACCTGCACGAACAACTTTCTGACAAGTTGTTGCTCGTTTATAATCTCTAACCTCTTTGCCTAAGAAAATATTCTTGAACTGGTTCATTCCAGCGTTTGCAAAAAGTAGAGTATCATCATCTATTGGAAGAAGTGGTGATGATGAAACAATCTTATGATTATTTGACTCATAAAATTTCAGAAATCTTTCACGTATTATATTACCTTGCATCTAACCCCATCCCTAATAAATTTGCGTTCAACACAAATACTATATATTTAACAATTCAATAATTTATAATTTATATTTAACAATTTAAAACTTACAACAATTAATACTTAATATGTAACCAAACTAAAATAAATAATCAACACTCTATAATTAAATCACAATCTAAAACTTACACAATTTAATATTATGACAATGAATTAACTATCAAGTTCTCCACTCATTTCAATAGGTAAATAATACTTCTTTTTATTGTTACACTCTTTGCAACAACATACAATATTTCCCTTCGTAGATTTACCACCACGAATGATCGGAACAACATGATCCATCGTTAATTCTTCCTTACTAAACTTCTCGTTACAGTAGTAACAGACACCTTGATTAATCAAAGTTTTCCACCACTCTTTAGATCTAAGTTCACGTGCTTTTAACTTTTCTGCCTTTATCTCTTTTTCCGACACAGAAGAAATAAAGAAATTATTCATAATAACATTGACCTCTTATAAAAATTATACTATAAATGAATAAGTAGATGTTGTTGTATAACAACTATTTTTCAATTTCATAAATACCTAAACTAGAAATATTATCCTATGGATTGTAACAGATATAACAACGAAAATCAACTGTGGAGGAATAACGTATGAGCATTTACAAAACTGGTACCGACTATCTTAAGAAATACAATATTCAGTCACCACGCGCAATCTTTTTAAACATGCCGACTGAGGCATTAACTGAAGAGATTATTAAACGTGGCGAAGGAGCTTTTGTAAAAGGTGGTGCATTAGCATTTAACACTGGAAAACATACTGGTAGGTCTGCTAAAGACAAGTATGTAGTAAGAGAATCATCTTCTGAAAAAGATGTCAACTGGGATAGCTCAGCTGCATCAGAAATGACTGTTTCAAATTTTCATTCTATCAAAGAAAAGATGGTGAAATTTTGTGACAATAAAGAGTTGTTCGTGCAAGAACTTTACGCTGGCGCTGATGAAAAATCAAGATTGAAAGTTAGAATAATAAGTGAGTACGCTTGGCATAGTATGTTCGCAAGAAACATGTTCATCTGCGAAACAGTGTTGAAAAAACTTGCTAACTTTAAAGAAGATTTTACTGTACTTTATTTACCTAATTTCAAATGTAATCCACAAGTGGATAATACAAAATCTGAAACTGCAATCATGTTAAACTTTGCAGAAAAAATAGTTCTTATCGCTGGAACTGAATATGCTGGCGAAATGAAGAAATCTATCTTCACTGTTATGAACTATTATCTTCCTAAGAAAAATGTTATGTCTATGCATTGCTCTGCTAACATCGGTAAGAAAAATGACACAGCTCTATTCTTCGGTTTATCTGGAACTGGAAAAACAACATTGTCTTCTGATTCTGAAAGATATCTAATCGGTGATGATGAGCACGGCTGGAGTGATGCTGGAATATTTAATATAGAAGGTGGTTGTTATGCAAAAGTTATCAACCTATCGCAAGAGATGGAACCAGATATATATAAAACTACTCATTCATTCGGAACAATATTAGAGAATGTTGTGTTTGATGAATCAACTAGAATTGTAGATCTTGATAGTGATGCTAAAACAGAAAACACAAGATCATCATATCCGTTAACTCAAATGCCTCGTACGGCTAAAGATAATATGGGTGGACATCCAAAAAATATTATCTTCTTAACATTTGATGCTTTTGGAGTTCTACCTCCTGTATCTAAATTAGATACTAATCAAGCTATCTATCACTTCATATCAGGGTACACAGCAAAAGTTGCTGGAACTGAGAAAGGTGTGACTGAACCAACTGCAACTTTTTCAACTTGTTTCGGTGAACCATTCATGGTTTGGCATCCTTATGAGTATGCTAGAATATTAATGGAAAAAATGAAAAAACATCGTGCTAAAGCATATCTAGTAAACACTGGATTATGTGGTGGTAAAAACGGTAAGAGATTTAAAATTAGTGACACTAGAGCTATTATCAATGCGATCCTATCAGGTGCTGTTGATAAAGGTGGATACACTGTTGATCCTATATTCGGATTTGGAATTCCTAAGTCTGTACCTGGTGTTAATAAAGCTGTACTTGATCCTAAAAAAGGATGGAAAAGTATTGATGACTACAATAAAACGTTAGCTCTACTTGCTAAAAAGTTTGTTGACAACTTTACAAAATATTCAGATCACTCTATGGCTTCTGCTGTGCTTAAAGGAGCGCCTAAACCTGATGCTTTAGCTAAACCTAAAGCTAAGGCTAAACCTAAGGCTAAAGCTAAACCTAAAGCCAAAGTAGCTGCTAAACCTAAAGCTAAGGCTAAAGTTAAAAAAGGCAAAAAGTAATTTAATAACATAGAATATGTTTAGTAGATATAGACAAGATGTAAAAGAAATTTTATGTCTTGTCTTTTTTTATATTTATTATACAACTCTATTTTTCTACCACGATAAAACATTAAACAAATAATATCACTTTCAACTGTTTGTATAATGACTTCAACTAAGATAAATAATTTTTTAATTTTTGATAAATAAACTAAGTTACAACAAACATCTATAC
>CAMQYB010000026.1 GCA_947039055.1 uncultured Deferribacteraceae bacterium | reverse complement strand
ATACTTTAAACTTTTAGAATTATTTTTGAGTATTTTTCATCTGTAAAAGTTTCTTCAATAGCAACCTTAAAAGGAGTCTGTTTTACATTAAAATCTTCTTGCCAATTATCTGATTTGAAATAATCTCCCGCCGTTAACGCTTTTAGCTGGGATGTTGTAAATGGTGGTTTCTTTGAAAATATCGCATATACTTTCATCAATAAATAGAAAAGAGAGTACGGTATTTTTAATATTATTGTTTTCAAACTTTTAACTTTTTTTATCTCACGAACAATATCAATATAATCAACCTCTTCATATCCTATAACATTATATATCTTATTGTTTAACTTTTTCTCCATTGCAGAAATAATCACTCTTGCAACATCTCTGCCGTAAAGTGGTTGTCGTAAAAATTTACCGTTACCTGGAATTGGGAAAACAGGAGTCTGTTCCATAAATCTCGATAAATAACCGAAATGTTTCTTATCAAACCAACCAAACATAAGGGGTGGACGAATAACTGTATACTCAACTCCAGAATTTATAACTAACTCTTCTTGCTCTTTTTTCGTATCTGTATAATCATCATCTGAAACAGAGATCACAACTGATGATGATACGTGGACTATATATGGAATATTATATTTCTTGATCGCTTCTAAAACATTTTTTGTAGACTCTACATTATTAACTACAAACTCTTCTCTATAAAGTGATGTTATCTGTGCATGAAGAATAAGTATTACTGTTGCATTTTCAAACTCATTCTCCCACTCTCCACCATTTGCAAGATCAGCATTCACAACCTTTACCGATGGATTAAGTGTCTGTAATGTTTTGCTATTCTCACTATGTTTATCAATTGCAACAATATTATTATAACCCTGCTCAGTTAGTAATAATACAACATTCTGACCAAGCATTCCTGATGCACCTGTTACAACTATTTTATCCGATAAATTCATATTTTTTTCTCACTATTTTTTTACATACATTATAATATAACTCACAACAACCCATAATATAACATTTATAAGAAGCGGTTTGTCGTGTAGCAATGCGTACTCTGGAGACTCTGCTAAATCAGTTTTATCTGCAATATAGATATATCTAAATAAACCGTATATAACAAAAACTGTCGTAAATACAAATATTGTAGAGTGTCCTGGATCCATCGCAAATAATAGATACGAAAACAGTATAGCCGATGTTACAACTGATAACATCTTATCAATCATATCTACCGAATAACTTTCTAATATCGTTCTTGTAATTAAATCATTACCCTCGGTTAATAACTTCTCACTTCTTCGTTTATTTAAAGCAAGAAATAAAGCTAGCAGTATCGTGCATATTATTAAGTAGTTAGAAACCATAGAACTTGCAAGTACCGTACCACCAACAGCTCTTAAAAAGAACCCGAATGATATCGTTAAAACATCAACAATAACTATATGTTTAAGCAAAAAGATATAGAACATATTTACAATAAAATATGTTACTATCACTCCACAGAAATGTTTATTTAATAGTAAAGCGCCGATCACTGATGCAAAAAATAAAATAACAAAAATGATTGTAGCAGACGTTACAGATATCTTGCCTGATGCTATAGGTCTATTTTTTTTCTTATGATGTGCTCTATCTTTCTCCACATCAATCATATCGTTTAAGATATAAACAGAAGAAGATATACCACAAAATATAAAGAAACCGATCACTGTTTTAGATAAAATCTCTAAGTTGAACAGCTCTCCTGAGAAAATTATCGCTGCAAAAATAACTAAATTTTTCGTCCATTGTTTAGGTCTTAATAACCTTATAATATCTATCATCATAATAAAATAAGATTATCATAATTATATGATTATGTATAGACTTATCAACCGTATTCATATAATATAACGTCTCATTCTTACGATTTTAAAATTATTAAATTAGGATTAATCATGTCAAAACATTATAAAACTATAAACCTTATATCTTGGGCAATTCTTGCAACCTTTGTTATTATTAATCTGGTTTTTATAATTAACTCGGCAGTTAATATACCTTATTGGGATGAATGGGCAATTGTTAATGATCTTCCTAATATATCTCTTACTAGATTATTTACTCCTCATAACGAACATCTTATCGTAACCACAAAATTATACGTATATCTGCAATATGCAATAAATGATTTGAATTTCAAATATATGATCATAATCAACTACTTCTTCTTTATTGGAATGGCTTTATCTCTCTATTTAATAATTAAAAATTATACTAAAGACATAGCCTTCACTCCTCTACTTTTTATTCCTCTTTTCTCTCCATCACTTATTAGTGGTTATTTGTTTGCATTTTTGATCTCATTAACGTTAATGACAACTTTTGGGTTACTTGCTATATATTTTGGATTTATTAGAGAACGAAATAATAGAAACACAGTGATAATGATAATATTCATGACTTTATCTGCTATATCAACAAGTTACTCTTTTCCAACTGGCGTAATGATAGCTTACATTTTAAAAGAAATAATTCATATATCTAAACCTCAAAATCAACATAGAGTCTATGAAATTGCAAGAGTTGTGATCACATTCATAATCTTTATATTTACAGTCTTAATGCCTTTTTACATCTTTCAAAATAATGAGATCAACACAGTTATTTCTCCTCTATCTTTCTTTATAAATCATTTCTTACAGTCTTGTCTTCTTGTGACAACACTTATGAGAAGTAGCAACTTACTGATTATTATCCCTTGCTGTATACTTGTCTCTATTCCGATACTGACATTTATAATTAATAAAGATGTATTCAAAGATAAATCTCTTCAAGCATGTTACGCCATCGTAATCTGTACAATTATAAATGTAGCAGGCGTGTCATTGATTAGAGGAATAAATGAAGCTAGTTTATCATCAAGACATTTAATGTTTACAATTGTTGTGATACCTGTATTAGCTCTACTATTTGTTAAGCTATATATGAGATATAAAAACAAATTAACAATATTGATCTCATTTTTATATATAAGCATATTAACGACATCAATATTTATCTCATTTAATCAATATCCAATAGATAAAAGGTATGCTCAAATTAATCAATCACGACAATATGGATATGATTGTGTTAAAGCATATTATACGCAAGGTGGAGGTTCTCTATGTCAACCAATCTTCCCTGTCCCGTTAGACTATTATCTAAAAAGAGCTTACGAACTTCAATTATCTTTTGTTAAAGAGTATTAAAGATAGTAGTATCTTATATCGATCATAAAACCAGCTGGAGAAAAAAATGAAAGAACGCAATATACAGATTATATTTTTTATATTATTTGTGGTAACTGTAACACCGATTGCAGTTTAGTCTACCTGGATACAATTTAGATGAATCATGGATTGCCGTACTTAACTGGGCTGTTGGAAGAGATATTGAGTTCGGTAAAGATATTATTTTTACAGCTGGACCACTCGGTTTTATGATCTCTCCTATCAATCAGTTTCTTATCACATTTATATATAACATCCTGCTATCGTTTATATTAATTCCGTTTTTTAAAATAGAAAATAAAAGATCTACAGTACTCTTTTTAATTTTTATTTTAACAACTGCATTAATCGGTATAGGTAATTTAATACAGTATGTTATCTCTATAGCGATGGTATTGCTCGCATCAAAAGCTAGTGATGATAAAAAATATTATCTATATATGATCTATGCAATATTAATAACTGTGCCTCTTATGTATATTAAAACTAATAGTATTGCAATGTTAGCCTTCTCCGTAATCCTCGCTGATATCATATTATTTAAAGATAGTAGAAAAATATTTTTAACACCTCTACTTACTGTATGGACGATATTATTCTGGGTGATTATCGGACAACCTATTGAAAATATTCCTGTATATTTTACATCATCATTCGAAATTATGAGTGGATATAACGACGCTATGATCCCTACGAACGGTTTCCCTATCTACAATTTTATTACGGTTATTTTTCTCATAATTCTAACTATATTCCATACGATAAAATTTGCATTTAAAAAGTTTGATGGAAACTTAAAAAAGATTATACTACTCTTAGCGATATTAGCACCTCTCTTTATTGCATTCAAATATGGTTTCGTAAGGCATGACTCTCCTCATTATAATAAATGTTATTTAGCGATATTACTAATTAACTCATTCATGTCTATAACTATCTATAAAGAAAATATCACTAACTTTCTAATTAATAAAAATATGAAATACATAACGGTACTTTTCAGTATAATATTACTAGCCTCTATCACTTATGAATCATACCCTAAAATAGAAAATAATTTACTCGCTTTAACGGGCAATATGGATGCTGAAATTCAAGAAGCACTTGAGACAATTACTCATTATAAAGGGATGTTTGATAATGAAACAATTGATAGCTATCCGTTCTATCAAGGGACGTTAATTGCATCAGATCTAAACTATAAACCAAGACCAGTTATACAAAGTTACTCTGCATACACTAAAGAGTTACGTGAATTAAATAGTAATCATCTACTAAGTGATGATGCTCCTGAAAATATTTTATTTGCTATTGATGAAATTGATAATAGACTTCCAACGATGATGGACTCACCGTCGTGGATACACATATTAAATAGATACGACCTTGTTGGTAGTTTTAATAAAATAAATATCTTAGAGTTACATTTCAAGAAAAAAGATAAAGACAAATTTGATAATCTAACATTTAAAGAAATTTCATCTAAAGAGTATGCTTTTAATGAAACAATAGAAGTTCCTAAAAACAATTCACCTATTTTTGTATCAATGAAATTAAAGAAAACAGCCTTCGGAAAATTGATATCGTTTCTTTTTAGAGGACAATTATATAAAATGAGTTTAACCGTAACTGGTGGAGAAACATTATACTTTAGAGTAATCGCAGGAATGATTGAAACTCCTGTTTTATTATCTCCTCTAGTTGATAGCACAGAATCTTTTCTTGATTACTATAATGGAACAAATCCATACTTGGTAGATAAATTTTCAATCACTCCAGAACTCCAGTTATTAACCAAAAATAGTTCTACTGCTTTTGAAAAAATTATTACGAATATGATGACAACTAACTCTTTTGAACTCAAATTTTATACTCTTGAAGATAATTAGGACGAAACAACTTATACTTAAACTATCTATCAAGTAGTATTTAAAAGTTATTGAAATAAAATCACCTAACAGAAACGTTCTCATTCTAAGTAATACTTAGTTGAATTTTACAACTTCTATTTACACACCAGTAACCTCATAATATCTGTTTACCTACTCAAATATAATTATTACAAATATATGATTGTATATAGACTTATCAACCGTATTCATATAATATAACGTCTCATTGTTACGATATTAAAATTATTAAATTAAGGATTAATCATGTCAAAACATTATAAAACTATAAACCTAGTCTCATGGCTAATCCTTGCAATATTCGTTGTTGTTAATCTGGTTTTTATTGTGAACTCTACTGTTAATATACCTTATTGGGATGAATGGGAAATGATTTTCTATCTTCCAAATCTATCGCTTGATATGCTCTTTACTCCTCATAATGAACACCTTATTATAACTACAAAATTATACGTATACATAATGTATCTAATAAATGATTTGAATTTTAAATATATGGCGATAGTCAACTATTTCTTCTTTATTGGAATGCTCTTTGCTCTCTACCTTATAATTAAAGACTATACTAAAACTATCCCTTTCACTCCTTTACTGTTTGTTATGTTTTTCTCTCATCGTTTCGTTACTGCATTTACACAGCCATTTTTAATCTCATTAATGTTAATGACAACTTTTGGACTACTTGCTATATACTTTGGATTTATTAGAGAACGAAATAATAGAAACACCATCATAATGTTGCTACTTATGTGGCTATCTGCTATATCAACAAGTTACTCTTTTCCAACTGGCGTAATGATAGCTTTTATTTTAAAAGAATTAATCTACATATCTAAACCTGAAAATAAACACAAAACGTATGAAATTTTAAGATTGGTAATCACCTTTTTAATCTTTATAGCTGTTGTATTACTACCCTTTTATATATTTAAAAATGATAATCCAGAAACTATATTTTCTTCAACACCTGAATTTTTAAGCCATTTTATAAACTCCTTATTTCTGATAAGTACATTAATAAAGTCTAGTAACTTATATTCAAGCATTATTTATATAATATTTGTCGCTATTCCTATCGTAGTATTTATAGTTAATGGAGACGTATTTAAAAATAAATATCTTCAAGCATTTTATGCAATTCTAATTTGTGTAATAATCAATATTGCAGGTGTATCTTTGATTAGAGGATCATCTGAAGCAATTATTGCCACAAGACATTACATATTTACACTTATCGCAACTCCAATAATTATAATATTGTTTATCAAACTTCATACAAGATATAAAAATAAATTAACCTTGATTGCTACAAGTCTATTTCTAACTATCTTTTCTGTTTCCTTAATTTTAACGATTATATCAAGCAGAGGATATCAATATAGATACTCTACTCAAAACATATCACAACAAGATGGATCAGATTGTGTTAAAGCATATTATGCAGGAAGTGAAAACTCTCTATGTAAAACTATCTACCCAAAACCATTAGATAAGCATCTAAAAAAAGCTTACGAACTTCAATTATCTTTTGTTAAATAGTATTAAAGATACATAGACTTATCAACCGTATTCATATAATATAACGTCTCATTCTTACGACATTAAAATTATTAAATTGAGGATTAATCATGTCAAAACATTATAAAACTATAAACCTCATATCTTGGGCAGTGCTTGGGGTTTTCGTCATCATAAATCTAATTTACATATCTACAACTGTAGTTGATATTCCTTATTGGGATGGATGGGAAATGATTTTCTATCTTCCAAATCTATCGTTTGATATGCTCTTTACTCCACATAATGAACACCTTATTGTAACTACTAAACTATATACATATATACATTATATATTCAATGGATTGAACTTTAAATATATAACTATCCTAAATTATTTTTTCTTTCTTGGAATGCTCCTCTCTTTATATCTAATAATTAAAAACTATACAAAAGATATTGCGTATTTACCACTACTGTTCATTATATTCTTTTCAACTATATTTATTAAAAACTTCATGTTCACGTTTTTAATCTCATTAATTTTTATGACAACTTTTGGACTACTTGCTATATATTTTGGATTTATCAGAGAACGAAATAATACAAACACAATCATAATGTTGCTACTTATGTGGCTATCGGCTATATCAACAAGTTACTCTTTTCCAACTGGCGTAATGATAGCTTATATTTTAAAAGAATTAATCTATATATCTAAACCTGAAAATAAACATAGAACGTATGAAGTGATTAGAGTGATAGTTGTACTGCTTACATTCATATTGATCGTCATTATGCCGTTCATTCTATTTCATAATAGCGAAGTGCAAACATCAATAACTCCACTAGTTAAAACGATAATTAGTTTTATAAAATCATCTCTTATTGTAAGTATGTTTATAGGTACTAACAATTTATTCATCAGCATTCCTCTAGTAATTTTCTCAGCTATCCCTATAATAGTTTTTATTGTCAATGGTGATGTTTTTAAAAATAAATACCTTCAAGCATTTTATGCAATTTTAATCTGTACAGCGGTAAATATAGCTGGAGTATCATTAATCAGAGGGCTAACTGCCCATAATATATCTCCAAGACATTATATATTTACACATGTTGCAACACCTATAATCGCAATACTATTTATCAAGCTACACCAAAGATACAAAAACAAATTAACCAAAGTCATGGCAGTGATTTATATAACTATCTTATCTACAGCAACGCTCATTCTTTTACTTTCAGGATACGATAGGAAATACTTAAACATTAATCAAACAAGAGAAACTGGAGCTGATTGTGTTCAAGCATATTATGCAGGAAGTGGAAACTCGCTATGTGAAACTGTCAATCCTGCAACAATTGAGAGATATTTAGAAAAAGCAAAACAACTTCAATTATCTTTTACAAAATAATATTAAAGATATCAGTACCTTGTATAAACGATAAACTTAACGGAGTAGATAAATGAAAGAACGCAATATACAAATTGCACTTATAATATTATTTGTGGTAGCTACAACACCGATTGCAGTATTCATACCTTCATCTGGTCTAGACTCTTCATGGCTTGCAATATTTAACTGGGCTGTTGGAAAAGAGATTGAATTCGGTAAAGATATTATTTTTACAGCTGGACCACTCGGTTTTATGATCTCTCCTATCAATCAGTTTCTTATCACATTTATATATAACATCCTGCTATCGTTTATATTAATTCCGTTTTTTAAAATAGAAAATAAAAGATCTACAGTACTCTTTTTAATTTTTATTTTAACAACTGCATTAATCGGTATAGGTAATTTAATACAGTATGTTATCTCTATAGCGATGGTATTGCTCGCATCAAAAGCTAGTGATGATAAAAAATATTATCTATATATGATCTATGCAATATTAATAACTGTGCCTCTTATGTATATTAAAACTAATAGTATTGCAATGTTAGCCTTCTCCGTAATCCTCGCTGATATCATATTATTTAAAGATAGTAGAAAAATATTTTTAACACCTCTACTTACTGTATGGACGATATTATTCTGGGTGATTATCGGACAACCTATTGAAAATATTCCTGTATATTTTACATCATCATTCGAAATTATGAGTGGATATAACGACGCTATGATCCCTACGAACGGTTTCCCTATCTACAATTTTATTACGGTTATTTTTCTCATAATTCTAACTATATTCCATACGATAAAATTTGCATTTAAAAAGTTTGATGGAAACTTAAAAAAGATTATACTACTCTTAGCGATATTAGCACCTCTCTTTATTGCATTCAAATATGGTTTCGTAAGGCATGACTCTCCTCATTATAATAAATGTTATTTAGCGATATTACTAATTAACTCATTCATGTCTATAACTATCTATAAAGAAAATATCACTAACTTTCTAATTAATAAAAATATGAAATACATAACGGTACTTTTCAGTATAATATTACTAGCCTCTATCACTTATGAATCATACCCTAAAATAGAAAATAATTTACTCGCTTTAACGGGCAATATGGATGCTGAAATTCAAGAAGCACTTGAGACAATTACTCATTATAAAGGGATGTTTGATAATGAAACAATTGATAGCTATCCGTTCTATCAAGGGACGTTAATTGCATCAGATCTAAACTATAAACCAAGACCAGTTATACAAAGTTACTCTGCATACACTAAAGAGTTACGTGAATTAAATAGTAATCATCTACTAAGTGATGATGCTCCTGAAAATATTTTATTTGCTATTGATGAAATTGATAATAGACTTCCAACGATGATGGACTCACCGTCGTGGATACACATATTAAATAGATACGACCTTGTTGGTAGTTTTAATAAAATAAATATCTTAGAGTTACATTTCAAGAAAAAAGATAAAGACAAATTTGATAATCTAACATTTAAAGAAATTTCATCTAAAGAGTATGCTTTTAATGAAACAATAGAAGTTCCTAAAAACAATTCACCTATTTTTGTATCAATGAAATTAAAGAAAACAGCCTTCGGAAAATTGATATCGTTTCTTTTTAGAGGACAATTATATAAAATGAGTTTAACCGTAACTGGTGGAGAAACATTATACTTTAGAGTAATCGCAGGAATGATTGAAACTCCTGTTTTATTATCTCCTCTAGTTGATAGCACAGAATCTTTTCTTGATTTTTATAATAATGAAAATCTAAACAGTGTGAGTAGTTTTTCAATCGCTCCAGAGTTTGCGATATTAACAAAAAATAACAGTACAGCTTTTGAAAAATTTATTGCAGGCATGATGGCAACGAACAAATTTGAACTCAAATTTTATACATTAGAAAAATAGATAGAATAAAAATCATCTTGTAAAGCTCAATAGATTTTATTCTTTTGAGTTAAATGGAATTATAGATTTTGAAAATTTAAAATCAAGCTACATATTTTACAATTAAACTTATAAAACAATATCAATTATTATAAAAAAGTAGATATAGAATTTCAGGTATAACATCATAACCTCTATATCTATTTTATTTTTTATTTTGTGTGGTGCTTAGGACAACCGATATAATAACATTCATAAGTGATATCATAATACGGTTCTTTTATAGGTTTAATATTATTAACAAACACATCGTTATAACATTTTTTCATCGCTATCAATTCTTCTTTTAATTCTACTATATCTTCATCACGATCATCAACTGTTTCATAGTCGTCATCACCTGAACCAAAGCTTATCTCTTTTTCGGCAGTGGCGATTTCTTCCTCATACTCTTTTACAAGTTTCTCTAATATCAACAACGCTTCTTTATCTTTTCCAAGCATTTTAAGTGAGTAAAAATATTCACTTCGCCAACTTACATCTTCTGCATATTCATTATTATCATAGTAGTTGACCACATATTCATATCTTCCTAATGTGAACATAAAATCTGTAAACATCCAATCTGCACCATCAAAATTTTCATATTTTTCATCAGCTAATATGTCTGCAATTTCAGATGCTTTCTCCCTCTCTCCCATTAACGCAAGCGTGTATCCTTGTGCAAGCACAATACTAAAATCTAACTCTTCATCTATAAGTGGAAACACAGATAACGACTCAAGAATTTTTACACCCTCATTAAGTTTTGACGCTTTAAGTAAGCTTATAGCTTCACAGTATAAATACCTTCTATCATTCGATATAACGTACGCTGTATGAAACACTTCACTAGCTTTATCGAATAATTTATTTTCAAAATAATATTGTCCTAACGCATAATATGTTTGATGAAAAACCGATTTACGCCTAACCGCTTCTTCCAAAATAGTTAAGGCACTTTTTCTTTTCTTGTTATCATCATGTTCCACGCAACCGTAATAATCTATAATAAAATATGCCATGTTCGTTGCCCACAGACAATATTCATTATCAGAGAAAACATCATGGTTTGCTTCATAACATTTATCCAATATATCTATCGGTTCAACGTCAGACAGCATACCCTCAACTACCATCGCTAACAAACAGAACGCCTCTATATTTCTAGGCTTATATTTGATCTCCTCTTCTAGCAGTTTTTTATACGGCTCATATACTTTATGTATCTCATTATGATCACCTGCTGTTTCAAGTTTTTCAGAAATCTCATCTCTTAAATCATCTATATTCATTTTTCTCATCCCCACAATTGTAAAAAAAGAGAGCCTCTAAGGACTCTCTCATTTATACTATAATTATAACTTTTTATAACCAAATATTTATTGCATAAAAATTATCTTTCACTTAATGGTTGATATTTAACCTCACCCATTATGTTCATATACCCAGGACGCATAATACGTTTACCAGCAAAAGACAACTCTTCATTTCTATGAGAACACCAACCAACAATTCTTGCCATAGCAAATAAAGGCGTATAAATCTCCTCAGGAATTCCTAACATTTCATAAACAAACCCAGAGTAGAAATCTACGTTTGTAAGAAGTTTCGCAGCGTTACCTTTACGAGCTCTTAATCTATCAATCGCTCTTGCTTCTAACAGTTCTAAAAAGTTATACTCATCTACCCTTTTTGTCTCAATAGCAAGCTCTCTTGCAAGCTCTTTTAATAGTATAGATCTAGGATCTGAAACTGTATAAACTGCATGTCCTAATCCATAAATTAATCCCGATTTATCGTACACTTCTTTATTTAACATTCTATCAAGGTAAGCATCTATTTCATTGTTATCTTTCCAATCTTTAACATTCTCTTGAAGATGTTTTCTCATGTGGTTAACCATAATATTTGCACCACCGTGAAGAGGACCTTTTAAAGCACAGATCCCTGTTGAGATAGCCGAATAAGTATCCGTACCTGTTGAACTTGTAACCCTTACTGCAAACGTAGAGTTGTTTCCTCCACCGTGTTCAGCTTGAAGCATTAACAGTAGATCAAGCACTCTTGACTCAAGTGGTGTATAATTATATTTAATCATATAAAGAAGATTTTCTGCAATAGATAATTTCTCTTGTGGATGTCTTATATGAAGCGTTTTGTTATGTTGAGTATGACGCAAAATATTATACGCATAAGCTATGATCGTTGGAAATTTAGAGATCAAACATATCGATTGTCTCATAAGGTTATCTTGTGACAGATCATCAGGATTTGGATCGTATGTATACATTTCTAAAACACTTCTAGCTAAAATATTCATAATATTCTTGCCTTCAAGATCTATAATATGCATACGAGTTTTTTGCTCTAACGCCATATTGTTTTGTATGACTTCTGAAAAATCTGATAACGTACTTTTGTTAGGTAGTGAACCTGATAGAAGCAAATACGCAATCTCTTCATATCCATGTCTACCCTCTTTATGTAGCGAATGAACGATATCTTCAACGTCCACTCCTCTATAGAAAAGTTTTCCAGCAACAGGTTTAACTTCGCCGTCCTCAGTTTTTTCATACCCAACAACGTTACCAATTCTAGTTAATCCAACTAACACGCCAGTACCGTTTGCGTTTCTAAGTCCACGTTTAACAGAGTGTTTTTCTAATAACTTCATATCAATTTCTGAAGCCTTACGCATAGCATCAGAAAGATCATATATTATATGTTCATGTTTGCCTAATTCTAAAAACTCTTCTCCGACATAATTTTTTTCATCCATTATTAATTTCCCCAGCCTTTTATAATTTTAATGAGATAATTACCAAAATCAGATGTTGATAATGCTTGTCCATTTTCCATAAACCTTGCAAGATCGTTCGTTGAACATCTATTAGCAAATGCCTCTTCTATTGATATTTTAATTATATCTGATACCTCTATCCAACCGATATACTCCATCATCATATCAAGCGACAGTAATAATGATAACGGATTAGCGATATTTTTACCTGCGATATCTGGAGCTGTACCATGTGTTGCTTCAAATATTGCATGCCCAGTATTATAATTTATATTAGCACCTGGTGCGATACCTATTCCACCAACCATAGCTGCTAACTGATCCGATATATAATCCCCGTTAAGATTTAAAGTTGCAATGACAGAGTAGTTTTCAGGTTTTAATAAAGAGTTTTGTAAAAATGCATCAGCTATACAATCATCAATAATAATTTTACCTTTATCTCTAGCCTCTTGTAACGCTTTATCTGCAACTTCTACACCCTCTGCTTTTGATATTTTATTATAGTTATTTATTGTGAAAGTTTCATTTGAAAATTCTTTTTCAGCAACCTCATAACCCCATCTAAGAAACCCACCCTCTGTGAATTTCATAATGTTTCCTTTATGAACAATTGTAACTTTAGGAAGTTTTTTATTTATTGCATAAGTGATAGCCGATCTCATTAATCTTGATGATCCTTCAACCGATACTGGTTTAACACCGAACGATGAAGTTTCAGGAAATCTTACAGTTGTTACACCCATCACATTTTTGATAAAATTGTAGAATTTTTTAGCCTCAGCAGTACCTTCATTCCACTCTATCCCTGCATAAATATCTTCGGTATTTTCACGAAATATAGTCATATCAACTTTATGCGGTTCTTTAAGTGGCGATGCTACACCCTCATACCATTTAACTGGTCTTACGCATGAATATAGATCAAGCTCTTGACGTAGTGCTACATTTAACGATCTCATTCCACCACCAACTGCTGTCGTGAGTGGCCCTTTCACACCGATTAAATACTCTTTCAAAACGGTTAAAGTTTCATCAGGTAAGTAGCTACCTTTAACAGTGTTACCTTTCTCACCTGCATATATCTCTAACCACTCTATTCTGCGTTTATCAGAATAAACTTTACTGACAGCAGCGTCGATAACCTTTTTGCAGATATCAGTAATCTCACTCCCTACTCCATCGCCTTCAATAAACGGTATCGTTACGATATCTGGAACTACTAACTCACCATTTGAATTCTTACTAACTTTAGACATATTACCCCAACATATAAACTTTATACTTAATACTTTATATAAACTCAACATACTTTTATGTATGAGTTTTAATTTACTAATTTCCCAACCTGCAAACATTTTGGTGTGCGACTTTC
>CAMQYB010000025.1 GCA_947039055.1 uncultured Deferribacteraceae bacterium | reverse complement strand
ATTATGGATAGTTTACAGTTATCAAATTTAGACGATTGGTAATTGTTGTCTATAGTCGTATGATTATAGATTGTGATTATTAATTATGGATAATTTTACAGTTATAGACGTATGTCTATAGATTGCGATTAGTCATATATTATATAGATTACGGTTGTTGATTACGGATATAGATTCTAGTTGTTAATTAAAGTGTATGTGACTTGTGGCTGTTTACACTTCAATATTTAAGGCGGTATATAGTGCCAATAAATCTCTATAGCTGATGTTATTAGATCGAGCCATTCCGATCAGTTTAGGTATCGCATCTTTAAAATGTACGGCTGGTTGCGCCATTACTAATGCTGTGTTAGTTATCCCAGCTATTGAACAGACTCTAAGCACATCTATGCTTTTAAAATCATTTCGTTTTATTACAAAGTTTAGTTTATCTACAATTTTTGTAATATCAGGACTACTAGCACCACCTTTAGATGTTGTCGAAAATTGTGAAGTTGCTGATGGTTGTTGCACTGTTAATATGCTGATTATATCTGTTATATCTGCCATATTTTCAGGATTTCTTCTTAACATTAAATTACATTTCAATATTGCTTGCGTCATTCTGTCTCTACTTTTTTTAAGATTATCTTCAGCTTTTGTTAGAGTATATTTAGCTAGAGTAGATTCTTCTCTCAACTCTTTATTTATTTTCTGTAATTTGTTGAAGTTCAAAGTCTCTGTAAGAGACTGGATTTTGAATAATTCTTTATCATATTTTTCTATATTGTGATTTAGAATAATTATTTTCTTATTCTTTTTTTCTAACTCTGTTTTGAGAGTGGTTATATCTGTTTTAAGATATTCAATTTTAGTGTTCAATGTAGATATTTGAACATTTTGTTTTTTGATTTGATGTTGTGTGTGTTCGCCAAGATCTTGAGTTTCTTGCATATCGACAAAATTATTAGGGATATCAGAACTACTGTTTTGAAACAGTTCATTTAAAAGCAGATTAAGCCTACTTTCATCTTGAAGATCTTGAAAGAAAATGATATATGATTGAGTGAAATTTATTGATCTGAATATTTTTTGATTATTATTTTTTCCAGTAATAAATTTTAACAAATTTTCACTTATCATTTTATTAATGACAGGTGGTATTTCAATTTCTTTATTACTTCCTGATGTGTAGATAAATAGGTTGCTAAAATCTTTATTGTAAAGAAATATTGGGAAATTTATATTCAAACTTAAATCGGATATCTTTGATAGCTCTAACATTAAATAATTATATCATAAAAATAAAAAAGAACAATATAGTTTTATCGAACCTTAATACTTTTGGAGTGTATTGTTAAATATAGATATATATAGTATCTACAAATTGAAAATTATGATTGGCTGACATTGTTCAAATAAGTAATCAATATCAACCAAACAAATAAAATTATGATTTCTCTATTTAATCTCTTTACACGCTTTATAAATCGTTTCATAAAGTTCTTCGATATGTTCAATATCAACAGATGAAAATGCTACTCTTATATCTGTTTTAGATGTACTTATCACACCTATTTGATAGTTGTTTAACAGATACACTCTAAGCTCTTCAGAGTTACAATTTTTAAGTTTAACACACATGAAATAACCAGAGTTAAATGGATAAGCTATAAACTCATCATCGTATTTACCTGCTTTAAACATTTTGTCTATCAGCAATGCACGTTCTTTTATTATTTGATTACAAGCCTCACGCTCTTTTATAAAATCAGGTGATCTTAGTGCGTGCAGAACAGCCGACTGTGATGGGTGTGGCGAGTTCGATACAGTGGCTCTAATTAATCCAGTAACTTTTGCCTCAAGCGTTGATAGAAGAAGTTGTTCATCTTTATCGCAAGTTTGTGCAAATGTCATAAATCCAACACGAAGTCCCCATGCAAACCCTTCTTTAGTTATACCATCTAATTTTACGGCAAGTAGGTTCGGTGATTTTTTTGCCAAGTATGAAAATATAGATTCTTTTGCACAGTGATCTGTAAAAAATAATCCGAAATAAGCATCATCAATTATAACTAAAATCTTTCCGCCACCGTTTGCAATTTCTGCCAAACCATCTGAAATTTCTTGCATCTCTTTTACCGATGGAGTATAACCAGATGGATTATTAGGAAAGTTTAAAATCACAATCGCTTTACCTTTTTCAGCCACGGCTTTCTTTGTTTCATTTAGTAAACCTTTAACATTAAATAATTTATTATCTTCATCAAAAGTTTTATATGTTGCAAGATTAGCTTTTAGTTTAACTGCAAAAGTTAATGAGTAATTCTCCCAAAACATATCAGGCAGAACAACATAATCACCTCTATTGCAGAACAGTTCTGATAACAATGAAATCCCGTGCGTTAATGCAGATGTAACTATCGGATTTGATAATTGAGCATTATTTAGTGTCGGACATTCTTTATATATTTTCTCTTTCCATAAAGTTCTAAGCTCTGCAACACCTGGAGTGTTCGCATAAGGAAAAACCTCTTCAGGTGTAAAACTTGAAAAATTATTATATATTGACTCAAGATACATAGGACGCTTCTTAGCCGTCGCAATACCTATCGTTGCATTAAATTTTGTCGCTTTCTGCTTCGCTTCATTACCTTGAGTAACAATCCCCTCAGGCATGTACATCTCTCTACCAATCTCTGAAAGCATCTCGTAAACCGATGGATTTACTCTTTGAATCTCGTCATTTAATCTCTTAGCTATTTCGTGCATTACCTTTCCCCAATAAATTGATCTTCTATTTTTACATCAATAATTGTAAAATATCAAGTTTTTTTATACATATACTTTATTTTATAATTATTTTGACGCATCTTATCTTTTATTTTAATAAAAACATTGACCCGTACTATTATATTTTTTATCAGCATAACTGTTTTACTCTTTAATTTTATCTCTTATAAGTTTTAAGAGTTCTTCTTTGTTATCTATTTCCAGATCAACTTTTATATATGAGAATATACGAGAGTATGTATCCTCTAGTTTCACATAATCTTTCTCTGTTGTTAAAAACTCTGTGCTTGAAAGAGCTAATCCGTTATCTATTATTTTGTCGAGAGTAGATTGCGATAATTTTTTATGATCCATAAATGTTTTAAATGATACAACGTCAATAGAGTTCGCAATGAGGAGATCGTAAAACGAACGATTATTTGCGAGTGCTGAGTAAGCTGTAACTTTTTTACCTTTCAGTTCTGATATATCGTGTGATATACCATCTTTAATTAGCACAGGTTTAGTATAGCGAGAGAAGAATACTTTCTGATGAGGTTGAATATATTTTTGTACTTTTTCAGGAATAATATTATCCTTAGAGTTTGTAAAAATAATTATATCGGCTCTTTTAATATTTGATGGCATCTCTCTTAGATATCCAAACGGAAATATAAAACCTGTTGAGATAGGATTTTTTGCATCAAGCAGAAGTATCTCAATATTTTTATCTATTTTTTTATATTGATAAGCGTCATCTAATATCGCTAAATCTGAATTGAAATTTTTAGCTGCATATTTTAATGAAGCGTTTCTATCAACTCCAGTTATAACAGAAACATCATTACAGTTGCGAGCCATCATAAAAGCTTCATCGCTTGCTTGAGGTGGAGCGTAGAATATTTGGTGTCCGTCAGATATAACGTTTAATGTGCTTCCGACTAATCCTTTATATCCTCTTGATAAGATCGTTACGACTCTTCCTTCTGTAGTAAATAGTTTTGCTAAATATATGGTATGAGGTGTTTTGCCTGTGCCACCCATGCTTAGATTACCGATTGATATAACTTTCATTATTTTGTATCCTCATTTTTTGTAGGAGTTTTATAAAATTCGTATAGGTATAAATATTTTAAATAAGTATATATATAACCACTTCTTGCAGCGATCAGTCCTTCTATACCATCTAAAAATCCTAATCTAAAAAAGTACATTTTTATAAAATTGAAAGTAGGGGAGATGAACAGTTTAAGTATAGAAGGTTGTTTTCCCATTTTATAATAACTCTCAGCTGAGAGCATTGCGTACTTCAATGTTTTCATATTATGATCTTCAATATTTTTATACGAGTGATGGATAAGATGGTTATCTAAAACTGAAATCACAGAGCTTTGAATAACCAAACTTTCATGAACAATTTCACCGTGCCAGCTAGGACACGCATCTTTTTTCACAAGACGTAATTTGTTGTCAGGTTGCCAAGAGTGTTTTAATATTTTGCCAAGATATTTAGTTTTTCTATTTACTATATATCCATCGTTATTTAGGTGATTAATTTTATCAACTATTTCATCAGCTAATTCTTTAGTAATCTCTTCATCAGCGTCGATTGATAAAATAAAATCTGAACTACATTTATCTAAGGCTATATTTTTTTGCGTAACATATCCTTCCCATTTATGTGAGTGTATATTTGATGTATATTTTTTACAAATCTCAATAGTTTTATCGGTTGAATGGCTGTCGATAATTACTATCTCATCAGCGATATCTTTTATATGTTCTAAAGTGTTTTCAATATTATTTTCTTCGTTAAAAGTTATGATACATACTGATAACGTTTTTTTATCTTTCATTATAGTAATCCGTAATTAATTTAGCATATTTATTTATATCTTCTTCTGTAATATTTTGAAATAAATTATTTGAGTAATCTTCTTTTTTTTCAATTTCATCAGGAACAATATATAAAGTGTTTTGATCGTTTCCAAAGAGTCCCCATCTAGTTTTAGATTGAGTAGGTTTAGCAGGATAAATTGCAACACATCTTTTTCTAAGGTTACCAGCGATATGCGTAGTACCAGTTGAACCACCTATGAATAGTGATGACTTATCAATCAATGCTGTGAGATTTAATATGTCATTATCGTTAATAAAAACAGTTATTTTTCTTTGATCGAAATTATTAAGATATTGTTTGTTATCTTGAGATGCAGTTATAACAATTTTCACACTATTATTTAAGTTAGCAGAGATCTTATTTATAAGTTGAGCGTACTCATCAATAGATAGATTTTTGCAACTGCCACCAGTAAATGGAGATATGATTATAAACTCTTTTCCTATACCAGCTCTTGAGAGAAACTCTTCAATATTTTTTCTATTACTATCAGAGTAGCTAATTTTTTTATCGATCGTATATCTATCTTTAAACTCTGCTTTATCGAGACTCATAATAAGATCGAGATTATACTCTGCTTCGTTCTTAATAGACTCTGAACGAGATTGTTTGATACCGTAATTATATGCAAGGTATGAGTGCATTTTTGATAACGGTGCAATACGTTTTTTAGCACCTGATTTTTTAGCTAATTTACCTATCATGTTGTCGGTGTATAAAGCTATAAATGTATCTACTTTATTTAATTTTAATTTGTTAATTATTTCTTTCTCATCCATCTCATCAACTTTTATAATCTCATTAACGATATCGAGATATCTCACAATTTGATAGTTATAAGAGTTTACTAAAAGTGTAATATACGCATCAGGGTAGAGAGTTCTTACCATAAGAATAGATGGGATCGATAATATTAGATCGCCTATTTTATCTGTTCTTGATATCGCAATAGATTTAGGTATCATAGTTGTTATTCCATATTAAATTGCATCTTATATAATTTGCTATAAGTTTTTGATGTTGTAAGTAGTTCTTCGTGTCTGCCAGTAGCTTCGATTTTATTTTCATTTAAGACAACGATCATATCGGCATCAAGAATAGTTGATAATCTGTGAGCTATGATAAGTGAAGTTCTTCCTTTCATAAGGTTGTCTAATGCTTTTTGAACTACACGTTCACTTTCAGTATCAAGGGAGCTTGTTGCTTCATCAAGTATAAGTATAGGAGAGTTTTTAAGTAACGCTCTTGCGATTGTTAGACGTTGTTTCTGTCCACCTGATAAGATTATCCCTCTTTCACCTATCTCTGTATCGTAGCCTGTTGGAATATTGTTAATAAATTCATCAGCGAACGCAGCTTTTGCAGCTTCAATCATCTCTTCTTTAGACACGTCTGTATTTTTACCGTATGCGATATTGTTTGCGATAGTGTCATTAAATAAGAACGGTTCTTGTGATACAATACTGATCTCTGAACGTAATGATTTTAGATCAAATTTTCTTAGATCTACTCCGCCTATTGTGATTGATCCAGAAGTGATATCAAAAAATCTAGGCATAAGGTTAGCGATAGTTGTTTTACCAGCACCTGATGAGCCTACAAAAGCTATCTGTTGTCCAGCCTTGATATGTAGATTGATTTCATTTAAAACATATTTATCTGTATCTTCATATTGGAATGATACATTATGAAACTCTATATCTTTCTTTTTTGCATCACAAATAATACTGCCATTATTAGCTACGATACTATTTTCCATATCAAGAATATCAAATATTCTTTCAGCTGCAGCGATCGCTTGCTGTATAGAGTTATTAGAGTTTCCGATAGATTTTATCGGACGATAAACAAGCAGTGCAGCTGCTAAAAATGAGAAGAATGTACCAGGTGTACTTGTTCCATTTATAACTTGCATTCCACCGAAATAAATAATAGCTGCGAACCCTAATGAAGCTATAAACTCCATAAGGGGCGATGATAACTCTGCTGTTTTTATAGATTTTATTACATACTGAACTACAGTTGCATTTATTTTATTAAATTGTTTAATTTCTTTTTTCTCAGAAGTAAAAGCTTTAACCGTGCGTATACCTGAAAAAACTTCTTGCAACATAGATGATAATCCACCCATCATTTCTTGATCTTTTCTACTTAGTCGTCTAAGTCTACGGCTGATCTTTAAAAGAGGCTGAATAAGAAGAGGGTAACAGATTATTGTTCCTAATGCTAACTTCCAATCCATATACAGAATTACAGCGATTAAACCGATAACAGTTAAAATCTCTCTTATAAGAGAAATTACTATTTGAATTGATTGTTGTACTAAGTTCACATCATTTGTTATTCTTGACATCAATACACCAGTAGATGTTTTGTTGAAGAAATTTAGAGGCAGATTAACTATCTTTTCAAACAGTTCGTTTCTTATCTGTTCAATTACTTTTTGTCCTACATATCGCATAAAATATACTTGTAAAAATCTAAAAATACCTTTCCCAAGATATACGATTACAATAAGTATCGGCATAACTTTAAGCAATGTTATATCTTTTTCAATAAATATTCCATCCATGAACGGCTTAATCAAGTATGCTAATGCAGCCTCAGTTCCAGCTGTAGCCATTGATGCTGTTACGGCAATTGCTAAAAATTTTCTATGTTTTCTAAAATATGTCCATAATCGTTTAAGAATGATAGTACCTCTTTCTAATAATATTATTTTTCATGACAATTTAAACATGTATCAAGTGAGATATGTGCAGAATCTTGAGGCCAATCAGCATGACACGTAAAACATCTTGCACCACAGCCACCTTCAACCGATGCACCTGTAAATAAATCTAATGATTTCTTGTTGCTTTCAGCATGACAATGAACACAAGTTTTTAATGATTGATGATCGCTACTATCTGTTAAATCAACATGACAAGTCATACAATCACCTTCGCACCCAGATATTCCAGTTGTTGTGCTTAAATTAAAAAATATAAGAGTCATAACAGATATAAGGATAATGTATCCAAAACCTCTGCTCCTCTTTCTGTTGCAATCAATTTTTTCTTTTGACATGTTAATAATCCTTTCGATGTTAATATATCTATATTTTTCAAAAACCTTTCTGGAATTGTTGTTGTATACTTTCTTTCAACTTCACTTAGATCTATACCATTTTTTAAACGCAATCCAAATATAAGCGACTCTGATATCTGTTTCTCAATATCTAACTCTTCGTAATCATCAAAAACTTTATCTGAGGTTTCAATACCGTTTATATATTTTTCAATATCTGCTGTATTTGTATGCCTTATACGAATTTTATTATCCGTATGATACATTGAAGATGCTGAACTACCGATTCCGATGTATTCATTCATATTCCAGTATATCATATTATGCTTAGATTCCATTCTTTTTTTTGAAAAATTTGATACTTCATATTTTTCGTATCCGTTTTCACGTAGTTTATTTTCTATATCACTGAAAAGAGTTTTATCTAAATTAATATTATTTGCAAGATATCCAGTATCCTCATGTTGATACGAATATGCAGAAATATGTGATGGATTAACCTTTACGATACTCTCTAATGTATCAAAAATAATATTATCCTCAACCGTTGGGATATCGTAAATCATATCTAAATTTAATCTATATTTATCTAAATCAATCAGTTCTAAGGATTTAAATATATCAGTTGCCTTATGGTTTCTACCTAACAGTTTAAGAACATTATTATCAAAGGATTGAACACCCATTGAAATTCTGTTTATATTGTATCTATCAATTACATCTATAAACTTTTTGGTGAAAGAGTTTGGATTTACTTCAATCGTAAACTCTTCACCGTTATATTTAATCAACTTAAAAAGTGAGTTAAAAAAAGTATCCAGTATATTAGGATTGACTGATGAGGGCGTACCACCACCGATATATATTGTATCAAAAGATAAGTTATTGTATGTTTTTATCTCAGTTATTAAAGTGTCAAAATATCTTTCAATAACGGTTTTATCTTTTTCGATATATGAGTAGAAACTACAGTATGGACATTTTGTTTCGCAAAATGGGATATGGATATATAAGCCTCTCACTATAACAACTAACGAGAAGGGGTTAGCAAGTATAATGAATATGCAGCTAACGATATCCCTTGATGAAACTCACCACTTCTAATCATATCCTCTAATTCATCTCTACTATAAATTTCAAGTTCTATATCTTCAAACTTATCTAAGTTTTGTTTATGTTCAATCACACAGCCAGTTGCTATATAAACATGGCACTGATTACTAAGTAATGCTGGGTTCGGTTCAATTGTTGACGCCTTAATGATATCTATAAATGTTGCACCAGTTTCTTCTAGTAACTCTCTTTTTGCAGCAGTATCAGGGTGTTCGTTAAGATCTATTGCACCACCTGGAAATTCTAGTACAACTTTATCTGTTCCAGCTCTGAACTGTTTTGCAATAATAAACTTTCCGTCCGTTGTAATAGGTACTATTATTACCCAGTCGTTAAGAGTTATAGTTGTAAAAACCATTGACTCATCAAGTTTACTAAAGTGATATTTGTTATGATTAATAGATAGAATTCTATCTTTAAAAGCGATCGTACTATCTATCAATTTCCAAAATGATTTCACAGTATAACTTTCCCACTTGGATCAGGTCTTGCGATTTTTATATTTGATTTAAGTTCAATATATCTATCTTTTAATTCAGTTGGAATTTCTTTTACTTCATACATTATCATACTGCAAGATATTGTTGCAGCCGTTAATTGTTGTTCAAAAGGAAAGCCTATAGGTATTAGAGTAAGTGACACAGCTCCACCTTGTTGAGGTATAACTTGTAACACAGCTACATCTTTAAGGTTGCCATTTTCTTCCTCACCTAACATGAACTCTCCTGATACCATTTTAACTAATTTTAAATTATCCATTATACCCTCTATGTGTTATTAATAAGATTAACTTGTTTCAAGCCTTGTGCTGTAAGTTGAAGAAATCCACCTTTATCTTTAAAAATCAACTCTCTTGTAGATGCTAGTTTAATTATTTTCACTGTGTATTTTATATCCCAGTTAAGATAATCTGAAATGTCACCAGGAATTGTTTGATATTGGTTTGGTTGATTAATCTGTCCTGCTTCGTAAATATAGCTTAATAGATCATCTAACATTATATTTTTGATGTCACTACGATTACTTAAAAACAAAGCTAAAGCTCCTCTTTCAGGTGCTAGAAAAGCTGATAGTATAAGTAGTGATGAGATGATCGCAGCAGTTACAGAAACGATCGATATATTTAATATTTTTGCAATAGAGTATCCTGCGAAACTAACCGATGTTGATATCGCAATTGCAGATATCGCAAGCGTTGATATTCTTTTAACAAAATAAACCGTAATCATCGGAATACCTAATATAAATAATGATACGATAAATGATCCAGCAACTTGTATAGTTGATGCAACGGTGATTGATACCATAACTGATATAACGAGCTCTAAAAGTTCGGTGTTGTTATTTACACCTAAGTAATATGTCTTATCTACAAAAAACATTTTGAAGCCGTTAATATTGAGAGTAAACAGTACGATATTTATCATAAGTAGTATACTAAATAGATATAGCGATACTGATCCGAAATCGTAGCCACCAATTGTAATTCTATTTATGATCGTGTATACAAGTTCTCCCGTAAATATTTTATCAGTTGTTATAAAATTGTTCACAGTTTGAATATGCATAATAACAATACCTATAGCAAATAATATGATAGATACAAGTACATACAATACCCCTTCAGATATAGTTGTTTTTGCACATATTTTTTTAATCAATTTTTGAACAACCAAGATTGTTATGATAGAGCATAATATTATCGGTATAGATGATAATGTTGATGAATATAAAAATCCTATTGAAAACCCAAAAGTAGAAATTCTACCTATTGATGACGGCGAGTAGGGTGCTCCTTGAAAAACAAGTATCGATCCAACGATAGAGCAAGCCGATAACGCCAATGTTATTATTAATATTATTTCAAGTTGACCTAGTAGAAACATAGCTTACGTCACCTTCAATATATTTTTTTTAATCGACCTCTTATACATAAGAAATCTAAAGCTTAACAAGATTAAAACAAAAATAGTTAGTGTTAATATAATCACAACACCTGTTGAAAAAAGTGGCATAAGTAACGATCCGTATATTCCAACAAAGACAGAAACAGATGATAAAAGTGATGAGAATATAAATAATTGTAATAAACTTTTTACAAAATATTGAATAATAATTACAGGTAAAATTATAAATCCTGGTGCAAATACTATTCCAACAATTTGACTACTTGCAATAACAGTTATAATCAGTTGAATAATAAGCATAAGGTTGAATATATTATATTTTAAGTTATTGGTTACAAGAAAATGTTTATCGAATATATTTTGTTTAATTCTATTAATGTTTATAATTGATAAGATTGCGATAATCATAGAAATATAGAAGATTAGGTTAATTTCTTTACTTTCAAAAAGCCTAATATTTCCAAGTAGATACATTGTGAAGTTGATTTGATGTGTCTCAAAGTTTCTGTCAATATATGAAAGAAGTACAATAACTGTGGCAAACGATACAGTTGTCATAGTTGTTGTGACAATGCTTTTAGAAACTTTTTTAGTGTATTCAATCGCCTTACTTATAGCAAGTATGAGTATAACAATTGGTATAGCAAGTAGCATATTTACATAGAACGCAGTAGTACCTACAAAAAATAACGCTAACGCATTTCCTATTGATGATGAGTAAGTCACAAGTGTGATAACTCTTGTTTCATCTCTAAGAGAGAATATAACTCCATTGATAGCTGTTGCAATTCCTAGGGCAACGGAGAGTTGTATAATTAATAGTAAGTCATCGGTGGTTAAAATATCTATCATAGTTATATACCGAGATCTACATCCTTTAGAGATATAGAATCACTTATAAAGGGTATATTTTTTGAAGCTGAATTGTTTTTACTTTTAGCAGTTACTAATTTCTTATCTTTTATAACAATAATTTGTGAGAACATATCAGGAATATTCATAACATCATGATGTGCCAAAATAATTGTTTTACCTTTTTTATTCTCTTCTTTTAACACATTAATTATCAGATTTTTATCATCAGAACTATTGATCGCCAATGGTTCGTCTAATAACATAACTCTTGCATCTTGAGCGATAGCTCTTGCTATAATAACTTTCTGTTTATCGTTTTCAGATAGCTCAGAAATGATAGTATTTTTTTTATTAAATAACCTCATTCTTTTCAAAGTATCAGCAACGATATCTTTATCTTCTTGAGAGGCGAATAATTTATATTTTAAGTACTCATACCTACCAAGCATAACGAGTTCATTCACAGTAATCGGAAAGTTCCAACTGATCTCTTTTTTTAAAGGCACAATGGCTATGACATTTTTTTCAACAACGTCAACAGGTCTAGAGTAAACATACACATAACCAGTGATAGGTTTAACTAATCCTAATATTGTTTTAAGTAGAGTAGATTTACCACTTCCAATAGGAGACATCACGGCAACCATCGCACCACCATTCACTTCAAGGCTAGTGTTTTGCAGTATAACATTGTCACTGCTGTACGCTATTGTTACATTTTCAAGATGAACAGCTCTACCAAGTTGTTCGATATGGTCTCTTTGAGTATTAGCTCTTTTAATCATTTATTGTTCCACTTTGTTTAATATGCTACTTATCAAATTTGCATTATGAAGTATAGTAGCATTATAATCTGGGTTATCGTATTTATCTATAATAAGTGTATCGGAGTAGATAGATTCAACAAGTTCAATATTGAAGTTTAACTTACTTATAACATCTTGAAGTTTCTCTTTTATTTCACTACTTGTTGTACTTTCTATAAATATATGTTTGATACCTTTATTATTAACGCTATTTACAAAATCTAGGATACTCTCACTTGTAACAAGATCAGCTGTTGTAACATCTTGTAGATATACAGTTTCAAAATCATATTTTCTACCTAAATATTCAAAACCTTTATGAATAGTTGCAAGCTTTCTTCTCTCTCTAGGAATACTGTTGTATAATATATCTATATCTTTTGTAAATTTAGTTAATTTTGTAATATACATATCTTCGTTTTTAGCATAAAGCCTTTCATTGATCGGTGCTTTAGCTATCATATTATTAGTGATGTTGTTTACTGCGATAATATATAGATTGGTGTCATGCCAAAAATGAGGATCATATTTAGCTTTTTTATAATCAGACTTTATAAGATCTTCATCAACCATCGTGCCCATAGTTGATACTAGATATCCAGTTTTATCACCATTATAAAGCAGTTCAGCTAACTGTCCTTCAAGAAAACTTCCGTTATAAAAGAATATAGATGAACCTGCTATTCTTATGATATCATTTTCGTTTGTTTTATATGTATGAGGATCGTACCCTGGTGCTATAGTTGAAGCGATATCGACAAAATCACCACCGATATTGATCACAATTGATTTTGTGATATCGTTAGTTACAGCTATTTTGTGCTTTTTTGTTGCTGTGCTGTTTGTACTGCAACTTATTGTAAACACAAAAAAAGCGATGCAAATTATACTTTTATATACGTATTTATAGTCAAACATAGTCTGATACTGTATCATTTTACAACAACAATTTCAAGTCTTATATTTTCATCTTAAGCAAAGTTAATTATTGATACATAAGAAATTATTTACTCAAAAATGTTGGCGTTGATAGATAAGAATTGGTTTGATTAAAAAAGTGATAGCTATCACATCGTGAGGTTTGTCTAAAACTGTTCAAAATATAGGCGATAAAAAGATGAGTAATTATATTTTGAATTTAATATATATGATTTTTACTATATACAACAATGTTTTGCAGTATTTGTATAAGTGGGTAAGAATGTATTGAGTAAAACCGATTATTGCTATATAAAACTATATGCTTAAAATAATATTTGGTATAAGATGAGATTTTATAGGAGGTGTTTGAGATGTCTTCTGATGTAAAGAAGCGGTATTTGGGTCATAGATCGAGACTTAAAAAGAGATTTGAAGAATCTGCTGAATCTCTTCAAGATTATGAAATTTTAGAGTTACTGCTTTGTTATGTAATAAAATATAAAGATGTTAAGCCGATGGCAAAGGATATGATAGATAATGTTATGCCCCTTAAAAATATATTTAGTAGTAGTTTAAAACATATTGAAGGGGTAGGTAGTGAGACTGAGATGTTTTTCAAGTTAATTCATGAGTTTAATATAAGAATAGAGCATAGCACAGCGATTAAGATGGTTATAGATACTCCACAAAAGATATGTTCATATTTGCAGAAGAAGATCGGTTTAGAGAGTAAAGAGATGTTTGTTGTGATCTCATTAGACCTTAAATTTGGTGTTAAGAATATTGATACGTTATCAGTAGGAACGGTAGATAAAGTACAGGTATTTGTGAGAGAGGTTGTTAAAAATGCGATGAACGCTGAAGCGTCAAAAGTTATAATAGCACACAATCATCCGTCAGGAACACTTTCTCCATCTAAGGAAGATAGGTTATTAACAGAGAGAATTGCACACGGATTAAGTACAGTTGAAATAGAGCTTATAGATCATCTTATTATAACGAATGAAAGTTACTACTCATTTCTTCAAGCAACATCAGAAAGCAGGAATAAATTTTAGCTGATCGTGTGTTGTGATTATGATTATCGTGTGTTGTGATTATGGCTATGATTATCGT
>CAMQYB010000024.1 GCA_947039055.1 uncultured Deferribacteraceae bacterium | reverse complement strand
GTGATGAGCATAAAATAATTTGTCACAATATAGGTTTTTAAATGTTAATAGTAGGACTAGGCAATCCAGGTGATGAGCATAAAATAATTTGTCACAATATAGGTTTTTAAATGTTAATAGTAGGGCTAGGCAATCCAGGTGATGAGTACAAAATGACACGTCACAATATAGGTTTTATGTTGATAGATCGTATAGCAAGTACGTTCAATATATCTATGAAGCGTAAGTTTCAAGGTATGTATGGAATAGGCGAGATTTTAGGCAAAAAGGTTTATCTTCTAAAACCTGAAACGTATATGAATAGATCGGGTATATCGGTTAGAGAGTGTGCTGATTTTTATAAGATTGATGTATCAGATATTATAGTAGCACACGATGATATCAATATACCGTTTGACAGTATAAAGTTAAAACATAACGGATCATCAGGTGGACATAACGGCATTAAGTCGATGATCAATATGTTATCAACGCAAGAGTTTAAACGGTTGAAAATCGGTGTAGGTATGGATATGGATGCAAAAGGTGGCGATCAATCTAATTATGTTCTAGGTAAGTTTAATCAGTATGAGTTAAAATCTATGGACGATATTTTAGGAAGATCAGTATCTGCTTTAGAGCTAGTTTTAACAGATGGTATAGTAAAAGCGATGAACGAGTTTAATTGATAGTAGAGTAAGTTTAGTAAGTTAAGTTAAGTAATATAAAGTTGTGTATTTTTATAATGTGTATAGTTTTATATTTTAATTATAATATTGAGATGAGAGGTGACTAGATGGATTTTTCAAGTATTAATTATGTAGCTCCAGTATTGGGATTAGTTGGACTACTGTTTGCAATGGTAATTTATGTTTCTTTAAAGAAAGAACCTGCTGGAAATGCAAAAATGGTAGAAATTTCTGATGCTATTCATGAAGGTGCGATGGCATTCCTTTTTAGAGAGTACAGAGTATTGGTTATTTTCATAGCGATAGCAGCAGGACTTATGATGTTATCACCATCACTAGGTGTATTAACGATGGTATCATTTTTATTTGGTGCAGGCTCATCTGTTTTAGCAGGTTTTCTGGGGATGAAAGCTGCTACGATTGCGAATGTTAGAACGTCAGAGGCTGCAAGAAGTTCAGGCATAGCTAAAGCGTTAAGTGTATCATATAGTGGTGGAGCTGTAATGGGATTATCTGTTGCATCTCTAGGATTAATAGGAGTTGGAGTTCTATATATCTTTTTAGGAGATTTTGTAGACGTTAAACATATCAATGGATTTGCGATGGGTGCATCATCTATTGCATTATTCTCAAGAGTTGGTGGTGGTATATATACTAAAGCGGCTGACGTTGGATCAGATTTAGTTGGTAAAATTGAAGCAGGTATTCCTGAAGATGATCCAAGAAATCCTGGAGTTATTGCAGATAACGTTGGTGACAATGTTGGTGATATTGCAGGAATGGGTGCAGATATTTTTGAATCGTATGTTGGTTCAATAATCGCAACTATGGCGATCGCAGCAACAGGTTCAATCGGTCTTATAGAGATGATAGGCATAGCAGGTGGAGCAGAAGATGTTTCAAGATCAACATTAATGTTCGTACCTATTTTATTTGCAATATTAGGATTAGTAGCATCAATGATAGGTATTTTATCTATGAAGTTGTTAAAGAATACAGATCCAGCTGGTGCGTTAAGATACTCAACATTTATCGGTGCTGGGTTATTTCTTGTATTCGCATTTGGTGGTGTAAAATTTACAGGTGTTTCAGTGAATGTATTTTACGCTGTTTTAGTAGGTACGATTGCAGGATTATTAATCGGACTTGTTACAGAGTATTATACATCAAGCAAACCTATGTTGCGTATTGCTGAGGCTTCAAAAACTGGTCCTGCTACAAATATTATTCAAGGTATAGCAGTTGGTTTAGAGTCAACTATTCTACCTATATTAATTATATGTAGTGCGATATTTATCGGTGATTATTTCGCAGGATTATACGGAATAGGAATAGCAGCAGTTGGTATGCTTGCAACGGTTGGAGTTACAATGACAGTTGATGCGTATGGTCCAATAGCAGATAACGCTGGTGGAATATCAGAGATGGCAGGACTAGGTAAAGATGTTCGTAAGATCACAGATAGCCTTGATGCATTAGGTAACACAACAGCTGCAATGGGTAAAGGGTTTGCGATCGGATCAGCAGCGTTAACAGCTTTAGCACTGTTTTCAGCATATTCAGCAACTGCAAATATTGAGTCGATAGATTTAATGCAGACAGAGGTTATCATCGGAGCGTTAATAGGTGGATTACTTCCATTTGTTATAGGTGCGATGACGATGACATCAGTTGGTAAAGCAGCAGCTGCAATGGTTGAAGAAATCCGTAGACAGTTTAGAGAAATTCCAGGCTTATTAGAAGGAAGAGAGGGTGTTAAACCTGATTCTAAAAAGTGTGTAGATATATCAACAAAGGCAGCATTGAAAGAGATGATATTACCAGGAGTAATAGCAGCAGTTGCACCGATTGCAGTAGGTTTTATACTTGGTAAAGAAGCGTTAGGTGGAATGCTAGGTGGAGCTACAATTACAGGAGTGTTATTAGCACTTATGATGGCGAACGCTGGTGGTGCATGGGATAACGCTAAGAAAGCTATAGAGAAGGGTGATATTGAAGGTGAAGAGAAAGGTGGAGACGCACATAAAGCAGCAGTAGTCGGCGATACAGTTGGCGATCCATTTAAAGATACTTCAGGTCCTGCGATGAATATATTAATTAAGTTAATGAGTATCATTGCACTTATCATAGCACCGTTAATAGCGTAAGATTTATTGTGTCATAGTTTGTGGTGGGCGTGGTTTGTGTGGCATAGGTTAGCAAGGCAACACGGCGTGGTTTGTGGGCATGGTTTGTGGTGAACGTGGTTTGTGTAGATATTTATGCAACGGTTATCATATCACACTCACAGTTAGCGATTGTTCGGCGTGGTTTGTGGTGAACGTGGTTTGTGTAGATATTTATGCAACGGTTATTCTATCACACTCACAGTTAGCGATTGTTCGGCGTGGTTTGTGGGCATGGTTTGTGGTGAACGTGGTTTATGTAGATATTATGCAACGGTTATCATATCACACTCACGGCGTAGCGATTTAAAATTTATTTAAAATAAGATCTCTAACTCTCTCACATTCTTAGAGGGTTAGAGAATTCTTTGTATATTGATTAAAATTATAAGTTGTAAGTTATAGGTTTAAATATTAGTAATTTATTATTGTTTAAGAGTTAATAATTTACTAAAGTTTGAATATTAATAATTTATAATGTGGAGTACAAATTGGGATTTTCAGCAGGAATAGTCGGTTTACCAAATATCGGCAAATCAACTTTATTCAACGCGTTATCGAAGGCACAAAATGTAGCAAGTGAGAATTATCCTTTCTGCACAATAGATCCAAACAAGGGGATTATCCCTGTTCCAGATGATAGAATGGATTTTATAATTCAGTATGTTAAACCGAAATCTATCGTTCCAACAACAGTAGAGTTTGTAGATATCGCAGGACTTGTAAAAGGTGCTAGTAAAGGCGAGGGGTTAGGTAATAAATTTCTAACAGATATCCGTCAAACCGATGCTATCATTCACCTAGTTAGAGCGTTCGATAATGATGATGTTCATCACGTTGAAGGATCTGTTGATCCAGCAAGAGATATAGATATTATCAATACTGAACTTGTAATCTCAGATATGGAAATTTTAGAACGTGCATTAACTAAATACTCTAAAACGGCAAAATCTGGTGATAAATCATTACTAAGAAAAGCTGAGATCATAACAGAATTATTAAAAGGTTTAAACGATGGTTTAAAACTTAGATCAATGATTGAAGACAATCTTGAGTTTGAAGAGTGTATAAGAGAGTATCAATTATTAACAGCGAAACCTATCCTATATTTAGCAAATGTGAATGAAGAAGATCTTGTTGATGATAATGAATATTGTGCTAAGATACGCAAGATTGCAGAGGGTGAGGGTTCAAAATTTCTGAAAATATCTGCTAAGATGGAGTGTGAACTTCAAGACTTATCAGATGAAGAAACGAAAGAATATTTAGAGTCAGTTGGTATCAGTAAATCGGGCTTAGAAAACTTAATTCTAAACGGTTACGCACTGCTTGGCTTAGTTACATATTTCACAGCAGGCGAGAAAGAAGTTAGAGCGTGGACGATCACGTCAGGTATGACAGCAAAAGAGTCAGCAGGAAAAATTCACTCAGATATAGAGCGAGGTTTTATCCGTGCAGATGTATGTTCGTATTCAGATTTTGTTGAATTAAAATCATTAACAGTTGCAAAAGAGAAAGGCAAGTTACGAGTAGAAGGTAAAGAATATATTGTTAAAGACGGCGATATAATATACTTTAGGTTTAATGTATAACATGTTTAAAATAAATATTATTATCACTTTTTTGTTTGCTATATCTATTACAGATTTGTACTCTCAAATAGAGCTTGATACAGACTCAGATTCGGCAGCTCATAGCACTGGTGTTGATACTGATTCTGGTATTGATAATAGTAGTGATAACGATAATGAAACTGAAACTGAAGTTGAAGAAATAATTGATCCAGATGCAGCAGGCACATCAATGGATTCTAATAATATTTTAGCAGATGTACCGATTGATGATATCATCGAAGCTGTTGGAGTTATAAAAGTTTCAGGTGTAAATTTTAGAGATGAGCCGAACGAGAGAAGTCGTGTAGTTCGTAAATCTCTTCAAGGCGAACGAGTTATAATTCTTGGTGAAACAAAAGATTGGTTCTTAGTTAGAATGTATAATAATCGTGACGCATATATATTTAAAAAGTATGTCAAAACTGATAGAATTTATACAAACGAAAGAGGAACAGAAAAAACTGTTAATAAGAAAGTTTTTATAGAGATTGATGATCTGGTTGATGAATTTAATGTCGTGGTTAGAAAATCAAAATATGCTAAAACAAATCGTATTATTCCTTATCTAGAAATTTTAGATTCGAAGAAAGTGAAAGAGAAAATAATTATCACATTTTTATATTCAGCAAATAATCTTGATGGAAAAATTGTTCCGTCCCTCAAGAGTAACGGCATACAAGATGAAACGATATATTTCTTAGAACATCTAATAGGGAAACTTATGTTATCAGATGTGAGTGAGATTGAGGTTATTATTAAAACTCCTATTTTTAATAAGACGGGGGTGTTTATGAGAGGTCGCATGACTACTTATTCGACTCTATATATTGATGTTACAAAGGTTGATTTAAGAGATATTAAAAAAGACGATAGGTTTTTATGGAAATATATAAAATCAACTCATAGCAAAACAGATCTTTTCAAAAGTTACCCTCATTAGTTTATTTTAGGAGTTTGATATGTCGTTCACACATTTTGATGAAAATGGCGCAAGTAGAATGGTTGATGTATCTGAAAAACAGATAACGAAACGTACAGCAGTTGCTGTATCAACAATACAGATGAAGCAAGAAACATTGGTTGCTATATCAGATATGAAGATAAAAAAAGGTGATGTTTTAGAGGTTGCACGGCTTGCAGCCATCATGGGTGTTAAGCAAACATCAAGCCTTATTCCGTTATGTCATCCATTGAGTATTTCTGCTGTTGCAGTGGACTTTACTATTGATACTGAAAAATCAAGTATAACATCTGAGGTAACGGTTACGGTATCATCGCAGACAGGTGTTGAGATGGAAGCATTAACTGGAGCGTCAATATCTGCACTTACTATATATGATATGTGTAAAGCGATCGATAAAGATATGGTTATTCATGATATAAAATTGATGAAAAAAAGTGGTGGCAGATCAGGAGAATATATTCGTAATGGATGATAAAAATATATCTAAAATTATAGACAGTTTTAAGGCTTACTTTAAAACAGCAGGTAAAGATAGTGCTGTTATCGGTTTGTCAGGTGGAATAGATTCTGCAGTTGCTGCAAAGATTGCGATAGAGGCTTTATCGGTATCAAAAGTTAAAGCATTTTTTCTACCTTATAAATTATCAAGTGATCAATCAAGGATAGATGCAGAAGAGTTTGCTGATAAATTTAAACTTGATTTAGAGAGTATTTATTTAACAGACGTTGCAGATAAATATTTTGAACTTGATAGAAATAAAGGTATGTCGAAACTTCGTATCGGCAATTTTTTATCAAGACTTAGAATGAATATTTTATTTGATAATGCAGCAGCGAGTGATTCATTAGTTGTAGGCACATCAAACAAAACCGAGATAATTTTAGGATACGGTACGTTATATGGAGATAGTGCATCATCTGTAAATCCGATAGGCGAATTATATAAATTTCAAGTATATGAATTAGCTAGATATTTTGATATTCCAACATCTATTATAGATAAAAAACCAACAGCAGATTTATGGGAAAATCAAACTGATGAAGATGAGTTAGGTTTTTCATACAGAGATATAGATAAACTTTTATATGCGATATTAGAGGAAGGTTTAGATAAGAGATCTATACTTGAAAAGTTCGACAAGAAGTTAGTAGATGAGATTTTAAAAAGAGTTGAACACAATTCGTTTAAGAGGAATGTTCCTTTTATATGCAGTATGGCTGATACGACAAAAGCAGTTGTAAATTGTGAAGTTATAGAAATTGAAAATAAAAACAGTAAATACATGAAGAACAAAAATATTGATGAGATTTTTAGGAGTATTCGATAATGCTTGATAGTAAAAGTAAAGGAAAGATTTTATATGAGACTTTAACATTTGATGATGTTTTAGTTATGCCAGCTTATTCGACAGTATTGCCATCAGAAGTTAGTACACGAACGAATTTAACAAAATCTATTACGTTAAATATACCGTTAATTTCTGCAGCGATGGACACAGTAACAGAGGCGAAACTTGCGATTGCTATGGCACAAGAGGGTGGGTTAGGTTTTATACATAAGAACATGACTATTGATGAACAAGCCGATGAGGTTGATAAAGTTAAACGATCTGAGAGTGGTATGATAGTTGATCCGATCACGATAGAACCAGATAGACCAGTATCGGAAGCTTTAGAACTTATGGCTAAATATAAAATTTCTGGAATTCCAGTTATCAAAAAAACAAAATTAGTAGGTATCTTAACAAATAGAGATTTACGTTTTGTAAAAGACACATCAATTCTTGTTTCAGAGTTTATGACTCACGAAAATTTAGTAACGATATCAGTTGGGACATCGTTTGAAGATGCGATAGAGAAACTACATAAACATAGAATTGAGAAGTTATTAGTGGTAGATGACAAATATAACTTAAAAGGTTTAATGACGATAAAAGATATTAACAAGCGTCTAAAATATCCTTTAGCATCTAAAGATGTTCTGGGTAGATTATTAGTAGGAGCAGCCGTTGGCACAAGTGATGATACGCTTGAACGTGTTGCAGAACTTGTTAATAAAAAGGTTGATATCATAGCAGTTGACACAGCACATGGTAACTCTGCAAAAGTTATTCAGATGGTTAAAACTATCAAGAAGAAATATCCATCACTACAACTTATGGCAGGAAACATTGCATCGGGCGATGCTGTTAAACGTCTTGTTGATGTTGGAGCTGATGTTGTGAAAGTTGGTATCGGGCCTGGATCAATATGTACAACACGCATTGTATCAGGCGTTGGTGTGCCACAGATTTCAGCTATAATAGATTGTGCTAAGGCTGCTAAAAAGTTAGGTATTCCTATCGTTGCAGATGGTGGTATAAAATATTCTGGTGACATAGTTAAAGCGATTTCAGCTGGAGCAAATGTTGCGATGATCGGTTCATTATTTGCAGGAACTTTAGAAGCTCCTGGCGATATAGAACTGTATCAAGGTAGAAGTTATAAAGTTTATCGAGGTATGGGATCGGTTGGTGCTATGAAAGATGGCAGTCGTGATAGATATTTTCAAAACGATGCGATTATTGATTCAAAACTTGTTCCAGAAGGTATAGAGGGCAGAGTTCATTTTAGAGGTGAACTATCTCAAACTGTTTACCAGTTATTAGGTGGATTAAGAGCAGGTATGGGTTACGCTGGTTGCAAAACGATTGATGAATTAATTACTAAATCTAAACTTGTAAAAATCACTGGATCAGGCTTAACAGAGAGCCATGTTCACGATGTTCAGATAACAAAAGAAGCTCCTAACTACTGGACAAAATAAATAACGATTGTTGATTTTAATTAAGATAATTTATTAGATGCTAGAATTATATAGATGCTAGAGTTATGTGGCTATATAATTTTGGCATCTTTTTTTCGTTTATAGCAATATGATTATGTTATATTTTTATATTTAATTTAATTATTTGTCTACTGTTTGTATCTATAAATATTAGCGATACGATAGATGTCTATAGATTTTACAGTAAACTTTTAACTAAAATATTGATGTTTTAGATCTACTTGGTAAGTAAAGTCATTGATAATACAAATGATAAATTTAGAAACTTACTCTTTTAAATATTCGATATAATTAATAAATTGTATAGATAGATTATGCTGTCTCTTGCCATAACAAATAAAAACTTAACGTGTTTAAGTATAAAATAAGTTAAAGTTATTAGATAGTTATGGATATTCGTGGTGAGTTTGTATATATATTACGAAGAGTTGTTTAATGAAGATTGTGAGGAGAAATAATGCCGCAGACGAGATTTGAACTCGTACAAGCGTTGCTCACCACCCCCTCAAGATGGCGTGTCTACCAATTCCACCACTGCGGCATAGTCTTAGAATTTATAGTAATAAACGGTTCTTGTCAATATTAATGATTGTATTGATAATGTTGTTACAGTATCTTTAATATTGCAATATTTTTGAAATATAACTAAAATGTATATTGAATGAGTAATTTTTGATACGAGGTATAAGTTGATAAACTTCACTGATGTAAATCTATCTTTTACGGCAGGAATGAATGCGTTAAATGGTGTGAACCTTGATATTTCAAGGGGTGAGTTTGTATATGTTATCGGTAAATCTGGAGCAGGTAAATCGTCGTTTTTACGTTTAATATATGCAGATGTAATGCCAACACGTGGGCTTGTAAAAGTAGATGGTTGTGATATTAGATCGTTAGGCAGATTACAGATACCGTATTTTAGAAGAAAGATAGGTATAATTTTTCAAGACTATAAGTTGATGGAAAACGTTACAGTTTTTGATAACATAAAACTTGCAACAGACATATATTATAAGTTAAGGTCTGAGGTTAAAGATGAGATATCTCTACTTTTACGAGATGTTGGTATATTTGAAAAGCGTGATGAGTTGGTATGCAATTTATCAGGTGGAGAGAAGCAGAGGGTAGCGATTGTTAGGGCTTTAATCAATAATCCTCAAGTAATAATTGCAGATGAACCAACAGGTAATTTAGATCATGAGACGGCTGAGAATATTATGCAGATCCTTAATAAATTACGATTAGCAGGAACAACAATTTTGATAGCAACACATGATGATAATATTAGACAGCGATATCCAGCACGAGAGATAAGATTAGAGAAAGGGAAAGTTATCTCTGATGCAGGTGTTGATAGTGAATAATATAGTTAAAACCAGAAGCAAATTTATGTACTTATTTATGCGTGGATTTAGAAATTTTTTAAGAGATTTTAAATCTAATATCGTTACATTTATCTCAATTATCACCTTAATAATTTTATTCAATATATTTAATTTAACATCGGTTGTTATCTCATCATTTCTATCATCAACAACATCTGTTGATTCGATAAGAGTATATATGTTGGATGCAGATAAGGGCGATATATCGAAACTATCAACTGATCTAACATCGTTTGATGGAGTTGTTGATGTACAGATATTCCTTCCAAGTGATTCTAAAAAATTCATTGAAGAGAACACCTCTAACATAAACGGTTTAGATAAATTTTCTGAGCAGTTTTTTCCAACATTTATAGATGTGAAACTAGATGCTGATGGTATTAAGAATATCAAGAGTTTGAAAGAAGAGATGTATAAGTTAAGTAACGTAGAGTTTGTAAGTTACGGAGAGAAAGTTTTAGGCAAATTTTTTCAGATCAAGTTTATAACAAATGTGTTTATAATTGTGTTATTAATTCTTGTATGCTTATCATTAGCGTCAGTAATATTTAATGCAACACGGATCAGTTTGTATAAGTATAATGAAGAGATGAAAGTATATTTATTAGTTGGTGGTACACGTCCATTTATATCTATGCCGTACATATTTTCATCTATGATAACATCGTTAGTGACATCTATTTTAGCGATAATAATTTTTATTATGTTGTCTAGTTTTTTGAATTCGTTGCTAGTAGATATAGATATTTTTATAAAAATGCCACCAGTTTGGCACTACATATTTCAGATAATAATACTTAATATATTTTCTTTAATTTCATCTTCAATCAGTGTAGTATTATTTATAAAAAGAGTGTCGTCGGTTAATGATGTTTAAGATATTTTTTATACTTTTCTTTTTACTCTCTTTCTGTTACAATTCTTACTCTTCTAATGATTATAAAGAGTTGCGATCAACTATCAAAAAAGAGGAAAAAGAGCTTTTACAACTTAAAAATAGTGGTAAAGATCTATCTAAAAAAATCAGCTTAATTAACTCTAAGTTGGAAAATCATAAGAACGTGTTAAGGTTATTAAATGAGACCATTAAAGGTAGCAGTAGTAGGCTTAAAGAGATAGAGCGTAATGTTGCAAATAAAGAACGTGAGATCTTGGAAAACAAAAAAGCTATTTCAAGAAGCATGGTTTATTTAGTAGATTCATTACAGCACGGTGTTGCAAATATTCTAATAGCACGAGATGATAAAGTAGATGTGATCGCATCTATGGAGATATTATCTTTAGCGAACAACAAACTTTTACGCTATATAGATGTCTTAAATTTAGATATAGAAAAATTAGATATATTAAAGCAAGATGCAAAAATTGAGTCTGACAATCTAAGTGAGATTAAAGCACTTAGAGAGATAGAGTTTAAAGCAGTTGTTGATGAGAGTAATAGTTATAAGACAGCGTTAAAAGAAGTTAAGAACGATGAGAACGCACAGAAAGCTGTCGTTAATAATTTAAAAAAACGTGAGCGTGCACTTGAGCGACGTATCAAAGAATCAGAAGATCGTAAGAAACGAGAGCTTGCTGTAAAGAAAAAGCGTGATGTAAATAATCGTAAAGCTAGAGAAATTACTAGAGAAAATAATAAAGTAGTTGAAGGTAGTTCGGCGTTTGCGAAAGCTAAGGGAAGTTTATCATATCCTATAAAGGGTAAGATAGTTGAGAGATTTGGAAGACAGTTGATAGAGGATGCGAATACATATTTTTTTAATAAAGGTATACGTATTTCTACTTCATCAAACTCTGTGGTTACTTTACCGTTTGATGGCAAGGTTGAGTTTGCAGATTATGTTAAAGGTTTTTTAAATCTTGTTATAGTTAGTCATGACGGTGGGTATTACACTGTATATGGTAATTTAAGTTCGCTTAATGTTTCAGCAGGAGATATATTGAAGAAGGGCAGTTCGCTTGGTATGATGAATGGATCTAAGGCGATGCCGTCACAGTTATATCTTGAAATTAGAAAATCAGAAGATGCTTTAAATCCAGAAATTTGGTTTAGATAGATTGTGTAAATAATATTAAATAGTTAGTGAGAATATTTTATGAAAACTTTTTTTAAAACTCTGTCAGTCCTTGTAGTTGCAGCGACCTTTTTATTCGGTTCGTATTTCGGTATAAACTTTTTCAATAACAAGCAACAAGTGATTGCTGCAGAGGGCGATAAATATAAGGCGTTAGAGTCTTTTGGACAAACGCTATCATTGATAGAGTCATCTTATGTAGATGATGTTGAGCAGAAGGAGATCATTTACGGAGCGATCAAAGGTATGCTTCAATCGCTTGATCCACACTCAACATTTTTCACACCAGAGACATATAAATCATTCAAGATCGGAACAACAGGTTCATTTGGTGGACTAGGTATAACGATCGGTATGAGAGATGAGATGATAACAATTATTTCACCGATTGATGATACACCTGCTGCGAAGGCTGGGATAAAATCAGGCGATATAATTATAAAGATAGAAGATGAGTCAACAATGGGTATGACGTTAGAAGATGCAACATCAAGAATGCGTGGTAAAGCTGGAACAAAAATCAATATCACTCTTGCAAGAAAAGGTGAGAATGAGCCTATTGAACTGGTTATCGTTCGTGACATTATAAAAATCAAATCTGTTAAGTATGAGAAGATAGATGATATCGGATATATTAGATTAGCTCAATTTCAAGACAGCTCAACTAAAGAGATGTTAGAGGCTTTAAAAGCTTTAGAGAAAGAGGGTGTTAATGGATATATATTTGATCTACGAAATAATTCTGGTGGATTATTGACAGAGGCAATTAATATATCTTCATTGTTTTTAGAGAAAGATAAAACGGTTGTTTACACAAGAGATAGATCTAAAAAAGAGAATCATTTTAAAACTCGCAATGTTGGTTTTAGAGACACAAAGAAACCTATTATTATGATAGTGAATGAAGGATCAGCATCAGCATCAGAGATTTTAGCTGGAGCATTTCAAGATTACGACAGAGCTTTAGTAATAGGTACGAACACATTCGGTAAAGCATCTGTTCAATCTATAATTGAGATGGCAGATGGTTCTGCTGTGAAATTAACAACTGCTAGATATTATACACCGCTAGGAAGATCAATACAGGGTACAGGTGTTAAACCAGATATCCTTGTTGAAAGTGGAAAGGTAGAGATTGACAAAAATCAAAGATTTCTTAAAGAGTCGGATTTAACTAATCATTTAGTCGGCGAAAATGAGAAGAAGAAAAATAAAGAAGATAAAAATAAGAAAGTTTTAAAAGATGATAAAAAGAAATCATCGGAAATAATTCAAGATGGAGATTATCAGTTCATGTCTGCAATGCAGTTATTGAACGGTATTATAAAATATGGCAAGACCAACAAGTAAGAAACCTGTAGCTAGAAGACCTGTTAATAGTAGGAGACCTGCAACTAGACGTGCTAAGAAATCATCTAAGATGTATATTCTTTACTTTATGGCGTTAGCGATCTCGCTTACTATTTTTATAGGTTTATCTATCTATACTTTATCTGAAGATAAAAAAGCAGTTGCAAATAATAGTAATGAAGAGAAGAAATCAAAAGATAACGGTAAAAAAGAGCAATTAAAAGAAGTTAGTGCTGTAAGTGATATGGTTAGAGATAACGATATTCTATCTAAAATAAATCTTATTTTAATGGATTATGAAGTAGCAGAGTCATCAATAAGTGAAGTTGTAAGAGATAATGATGAAGGACAAGATATCTTTATTCATATCGCATTAGTTCCTTCTTTATCAAAAGAGATCAGAGGGACGCTTAAGAAGATTTTAAAAGCTAATGAGTACAAAACAAAAGATATTAGTAATAAGTTAATTGCATCTGATAATGTTAATAATATTGAAATTGTGTTCTTTGATAGTTATAAAGAGTTAAAAGAAGTTAAGAGTAATAAGGGTGAAAAAGAGCGTCCAAAATCTGTAGCTAAAGTTGCACCTAAGAAAAATGTAAAAGCATTAGTTGTCAAAGATAAGCAGAAAGCTGTGAAAGCGACAGATGGCAGACCGACTCCTCCGACTAGGTCAGAAGTTGTTGTTAGAATGGCTATTTTATTAGATGATGCTGGTGCGAATTATGAGATTATAGAGCGATTTTTGATGGAGAATAAATATCCAATAGCGGTAGCTGTTTTACCATATTTACAATATTCAAAAGAGATAGCTTACGCTATTTCATCATATAAGAAAACTTTATTTCTACATCTTCCGATGCAACCTAAATCGTATCCAACAACAGATCCAGGTGAAGGTGCACTTCTTGTTAATATGCCTGAAGTAATAGTTAAGGAATTAACGAAACGTGCGCTTGATTCTTTTGATGTTTATGTTGATGGAGTGAACAATCACATGGGTTCAGCCTTTACAGAAAATAGAGAGAAGATGAGACAAGCATTATCGGTTGTGAAAGAGTACACAGATTTATTTGTTGATAGTAAAACATCATCAGGATCGGTAGCTTATGATGAGTGTGTAAGTCAAGGTATGCGTTGTGCGATGAACAATCATTTTATAGATAATCAAGATGATGTTAATAAGATAATTGAAAAGTTATATGAAGCTGCAGTTTATGCAAAGAAGCACGGTGAAGTTTTAGTTATAGGACACATGCGTAGTAAAACTTTAGATGCACTTGAGATTGCACTGCCGATATTGGAAGACAGAAAGATTATTATTGTACCTGTAGAGCAAGTAATAAAATAATAGTTTATTAGATTGTAATCGGTTGTGTTTTTGATTTTAGAAGATGGTAAGATTATTATTGTGTAGTTGCGTAAGTTGTG